>JANNKN010000433.1:0-8281 GCA_031396315.1 Deltaproteobacteria bacterium | reverse complement strand
GGAACTCGACTTCGTCGGCCCCTGGGAAGTCTTCGGCGGGCTCTTCAAGTTTTCTCCCGAGCTGGGACGCGCGGTGCTGATCGCCGAGCGGGCCGGCCAGGTGCAGTGCAACAAGGGCATGCGCGTACTCGCTGATTATGGTTTCGAGGACGCGCCCGCGCTCGACGTGATCCTCGTACCGGGCGGGCAGGGCACGCGCCGCGAAGTGAACAACCCGCGACTGATCGAGTGGCTGCGCAACACCGGCGCGCAGTGCGCGTGGGTGACGAGCGTGTGCACGGGCACGCTGCTGCTGCACGAGGCGGGTTTCGCCCGCGGCAAGCGCGTGACGACGCACTGGAATTTCGTGAAGACGCTGCAAGAGCGCGGCGACGTGACGGTGCTCGACGGGCCGCGTTACGTGCGCGACGGAAATCTCGTCACCGCCGCGGGCGTTTCCGCGGGCATCGACATGGCGCTCTGGCTCGTCGGCCAGATCTGGACGCCCGACGTCGCGCGCCGCGTGCAGAAATACATCCAATACGATCCGGCGCCGCCCTACGCCGCGGAGACCTGAGCGCGAGCGTTCGCTTCCGCCCCGATCCGCCCGACTCCGCCCGGTACGTGGCGCTCGTACGCACCGGGGTCAGACCCCCTGCGTACGAGGCCGCCGCGCTAGCGTGGCAGTCCTATGACGAACACACTGCTTCCCGCCGTTGCACTCGCCGCAGTCCCCGGTCGCCGCAAGCGCACGCTCGAGCTCGCCCAAGAGATCGAGCGCCGCGGCTACGCCGGCATCTATTGCGCGAGCATCGGCGATGCGATGGGGCTGTGCGAGGCGATCGCGCTCTCGACCACACGCATCCCGTTCGGCACCGCGATCGTGAATCTCTACACGCGCCACGTCGTCGACTACGCGCACAGCGCGTCGTTGATTCACGAGTTATCAGGCGGGCGCTTCCATTTCGGTGTCGGCGTCTCGCACGGGCCGATGAACGACCGGCTCGGCCTCCAAACGGGCAAGCCGCTCGCGGACGCGCGCCGCTTCGCGGAGCAATACAAAGCAGCACCCCGCGTCGGGGATCTCCCGCCGCTCGTGCTCGCCACTTTGCGCAAGAAGATGATCGTGCTCGCAGGCGAGCTCGCGGATGGCATCGTGTTCGCGAACACGACGCGCAGCACGTTGCCGGACGCGATCTCGGCGCTGCCGGCCGCGAAGCGCGCCGACCCGCGCTTCTTCATCGGCAACATGCTGCCGACCTGCATCAGCGACGACCGCGCTGCTGCCGCCGCGGTGAATCGCCGCACCTTCGTGATGTACCTGAATCTGCCTAACTACCGGAACGCATGGCGCGACGCGGGCTACGCGAGCGAGATCGCCGCGGTCGAGCAGGCGATCGCCGGCGGCGAGCGCGGCGAGAAGCTCTCCGAGCTGATGGGCGAGCGTTGGCTGAAGGACATCTCGCTCTACGGCAGCGTCAAAGAGGTGCGGGAGGGGTACGAGGCGTGGCTCGATGCGGGGCTGCGCACGCCGATCCTCGTGCCGTCGTCGGCGAAGGGCAACCAGATCGTCGCGTTCGAGGAGCTGTTTGCCGCCTTCGCCTGATCTACGCGCGCCCGCGGCCAAGCTGCGCGCGCTGCTCGCCGAACCGCGCTTGCGCGTGATGCCGTGTTGTTGGGATGCACTCTCCGCGCGCCTGATCGAGCGCGCTGGCTTCCCCCTCACCTTCATGAGCGGCTTCGCAGTCTCCGCCGCGCGGCTGGGTGCGCCGGACACGCAGCTGATCTCATATGCCGAGATGCTCGATCAAGGCCGCAACCTGTGCGGCGCCGTCTCGATTCCCGTAATCGGCGACGCCGACACGGGCTACGGCAACGCGCTCAATGCGAAGCGCACGGTGCACGGCTACGCGCAGGCGGGCTTCGCGAGCGTGATGATCGAGGATCAGCTCGCGCCGAAGCGCTGCGGGCACACGCGCGGCAAGGAGGTCGTGCCGCGCAGCGAGGCGCTCGCGCGCGTGCGCGCCGCCTGCGACGCGCGCGACGAGGGCGCGGGCGTGCTCGTGCTCGCGCGCACCGACGCGCGCGCGACCCACGGACTCGAGGAAGCGATCGCGCGCGCTCAGGCGTTCCGCGATGCGGGCGCCGACATCTTGTTCGTGGAGGCGCCGACCAGCGAGGCCGAGCTGGAGCGCGTCGCGCGCGCGCTCGAAGGCGCGGTGCTGATGGCGAATCTGGTCGAGGACGGCGACACGCCGCTGCTCTCTCACGCCCAGCTCGGCGCGCTCGGTTTCCGCATCGCCGCGTACCCGCTCACGCTGCTCGAGGTTGGCGCGCGCGCGATCGAGCGCGCGCTCGCGACGATGGCGCGCGGAGCGCATCCCGCCGCCGCCGACCGCCTCTCGTTCGGCGAGCTGCGCGCGCTGGTCGGCTTCGACGCCTACGACGCCGAAGCGAAGCGGTACCGGAGCGAGTAGGCGTCGGCCGTTCGGCGAACGTCCGCGCCTAGCGCCCGATGCGCGCCTCGCTCAGGTCGAACGCAAAGCTCGTCGCGGTGCTGAAGCTCATCAGCTTTGCAGCTTGCGGCGGCAGCGCGGGCTCTGTGCCTGCGCTCACCACGAACTCGGCTTCGACGCGATCGGCGCCCACATCGCACGCGACGAGCCGCGCGCGCGGGTCGGCACCTTGCGCGGCAGCTTCGAGGCCGCGCGTCTCGCCGCGCGCGAGCAATCCCAGCCAGCCGGGATGCACGGGATCGAGCAGCTCGGGGCGCTGGGGCTCGAGCGCGATCCGCACGCGTTCGCCGTCGATTGCGAGCTCGCGCGAGAAGCCGGGCGGCAACGCGGCGTTGAGCCCTAACACTTGCGCGACGGCGGCGGCGCCGCCGTTCGCGATGCCGAGCGCCTTCGCGAGCCGCGCACTCGCGTGCCAACCGACCGCGCTCCACTGCGCCGCGAGCGCGGCGCGCGCCTCGTCCACGCCGATGCGCTCGGCGAGCGCGAGCTCGACCGAGCACGCGAGCAGGTGCTCCTGGATCTGGAACTCGCGCGCCACCGCCGCGAGCGTCGCGCTCGAGAGCTGACCGAGCTTGAAGCTGGGCACGGCGTCGCGCGCATAGTCGGTCCAGCCCACATCGCGCTCCGGCGCTCGCGCGTTCTCGATCCCCGCGAGCGCCAGCGCACCGACCGCGAGCGTGTTCTTCGCGGGACCGACGGGCGCGTTCGCGGGGTCGATCGCGATCGTCCAGTGGCAGTGCGGGTGGCGATCTTTCGGCGAGCGCGGCGGCCGGTGGACCGGGCGCACGCGCGCACGCGGGTTCGTCGCGTAGGCGGTCGCGTCGAAGGTGGGATCCTCGATCGTGTGGCACATGCCGACGACGCGCGCTTCGCCGTGCGGCTCGACGTCCATCAGCGCGCCGCAGTACAGCAGGAAGAACTCGGCGTGCGCGTCGTCGATCAGCTTCCAGCCGACGTCCATGTACTGGTGCGGGAATCCGCAGTCGAGCTGCAGGGCCTTCACGATCGCGGGCACGCCGTCGCCCTCGATGCGCATGAGCTGGCGCATACGCCGCGTGTAGATCGGGCTCGCGCCCATCCACTCGTCGATCGCGACCTGATCCACCGCGTTCACGTCGCGCGTCGCGAGGAACACCTGGGGCATCAGCGCGCGATCGAGCAGGTGCCCGACATGCATGGTCTCGAGCGCGACACGCAGCAGTGCCGCGCGCGGCAGTTCGTCGAAGGCGCTGCATTGTCGCGTCATTGCGGCTCCGATCGTGGTACCGCGAGCGCGCGGCTACCGCGCACGAGCGGGAGGTCGAGGAAAGTGCGCAGGCCCGGCGGAGCCTCGCACAGCGGGGCGATCGCATTTACCGCCTGCATGGCGGTGGCGACATCGGCCGAGTGCACGTGTTCGGCGATCGTGCGCTCGCGCGCGTGCGCGAAGCTCGCCGCGTTCGTGAAGTGGACGCGCAGCGAAGGATCGCCCTCGATCGTGACCGTCCAGCCGTCCTTGGGCTTGGGCCAGCTCTCGGGGTAGCCCGGCCCGATCGTCCATAGCGCCTCGATCTCCAGCGCCGCGCTCCCCTTCACGATGCCAACCCAGCGGTAGCGCTGCCCCGAGACGCCGCCGCGCGCGACCCGGCCGGCGGCGATCTCGAAGTCTGCGTCCGCCTGAATCAGCTCCTGCGAAACCTCGACGTGCTCGATCGCGCCGCCGAGCCCGCGCGCCAGTACGTGCAGCTGCTCTTGGAAGATTCCCGAGTTGAATCGAGCGAACGGGTTGGCCGCGAGCGTGGCGTCTTCGGGCGCGCGGCCAAAGCGCATGTTGTCGAAGGTGATCTGCGGGCTCGCGTAGTGACTCCAGTTCGCACGCTCCTGCACGTGGATGCGCTCGACGCGCCGGCACATGCCGGAGAGCACGAGCGGCAGCACCTGGCCGACGAAGCCGGGGTGGATGCCGGTGCCGTGAACGGAGGCGCGGCCGGCCGCGCATGCAGCCTCGAGGCGCGCGCGGTCCGGCGCAGGTTGCGAGAGTGGATCGAACAGGAACGGCGTCGCGACGACGTTCTTGCCCGAGGCCAGCAGAGCGCAGACGTCATCGAGGCTCGCGAGCCGCGGCATGTAACAAACGCAGTCGGCCGCGAGACGCAGAATCGCATCGCGGTCGCGCGTCGCGCGTATGCCGACGGGCGCCAGGCCGCAGAGTTCGCCCGCATCGCGGCCGTCCTTGTCGGCCCCGAACACGAACACGCCAGCGAGCTCGAGCTCGGGATGCTCGAGGACCGCGCGCAGCGCCTCGGCTCCGACGTTTCCGGTTCCCCACTGGACGACGCGATAGGGAGAGGGCATCGGGCACGCACACTAGGGCAACTTACGTTTCGATCGCAATGTAAGTCTTCAGGGTCGCGCTGCGACGTCGCGGGCTCAGAACCCCGGCAGGCCCGGGCAGTGTTTCCCGGCGGTCCAGCCGCCGTCCACGGCGAGCTCGGCGCCGGTGATGCGCTTCGCTTCGTCCGAGAGCAGGAAGCAGATCGCCGGCGTGATGTCGTCGATCGCGACCTCGCCCGGATTGCCGGCCTCCCTGAGAACTGGCGGAGGGAGATGACGCAGGTAGCGCTTCGTGTCGATCTGGTCCGCGAACGGCGCGCTCATTGCGGGGTTTCCCGATGAGGGGCACAGACAGTTCACGCGGATGTTGTCGCGGCCGAGCTCGATCGCGGCGCTCTTCGAGAAGCCGCGTGAGCCCCATTTGCTCGCGGTGTAGGCCGCGACGCTGTTCATTCCGCCGAGCGCTTCGATCGAGGTGACGTTCACGATCGAGCCGCCGCCGGCGGCGCGCAACGCGGGCACGACCGTCTTGGTCCCGAGCATCGTCCCCAACAAGTTGACGCGTAGCACGCGCTCCATCTGTTCCACGGGCGTGTGCTCGAGCGCGCCCATCCAGAGGACGCCGGCGTTGTTCACGAGCCCGTCGAGGCGCCCGAATGCGGCGAGGGCGGCGGCGACGGCGCGCTGCCAGCTCGGCTCCGAAGCCACATCGAGCTCCACGAAGCACACGGCGTCTCCGAAGCTCGCGGCGAGCGCGCGGCCCTTCTCGATTTGCAGGTCCGCCACGATCGCGCGGCCACCTTCCGCGACGATGCGCCGCACGGCGCCCTCGCCCGTGCCCTGCGCCGCGCCCGTCACCAGCGCCACCTTGCCCGCGAGCCGCCCGCCCATGTGCACCTCCATGCCTGGCAACTGTCGCATGGCGCGTACACGCGCTGCCCGGCATTCGCGCGGGTCGGAAGGCGAGCGTGGCCGGCGACAGCGCGCCCAACTCTCCGGTTTTGCAGGCAATCCCGCGGGCGCTGGCGTGCGGCACGCGCCTTGCGCTGAAGCCGCTTCGCTCTCTCGAAAGGAGCCCCGATGTCCAGCGCGCTTCAAGAGACGTTCTCGCCGCGGAGCCTTCCCAACGCGTTTACCGCGACGCGGCTAGCGCTCGTGCCGGTGCTGCTGCTGCTCGCCGCGGCCGACAACCCGAACGCGTTCGTGGCGGTGCTGGCGGTGGCCTTTGCGACCGACGGGATCGACGGTTGGCTCGCGCGGCGCTTCAAGCTCGAGAGCGCGCTCGGCGCCAAGCTCGATAGCCGTGCCGACATGGCGCTCTGGCTATCGCTGCCGATCGCCACGTGGTTGTTACGGCCGGAGTTCGTGCACGCCGAGGCGGCGACGATCGGGCTACTGCTCGCGAGCCTCGTGCTGCCGCTCGTCGCGGGCGTCGCGAAGTTCCGGCGCGTACCCAGCTACCACACGTGGCTCGCGAAGGGCACGGCGGCCGTGCTGGCGGGCGCGATGCTCTCGATCTACCTCGACGGCCCGCTCTGGCCGTTCCGCCTCGCCACCGTGCTGGCGGTGCTGAGCGCGATCGAGGAGGTGGTGATTACGGCGCTGCTGCCCGAGTGGCGCGCCGACGTGCGCTCGTGGCGCGCCGCGCAGCGGATTCGCGCGCGCGGGCAGGCGAGCTGACGATCATGGCGTCGCTGCTGGGTCGCTCTCGCGGCGCTGCCGTCCAGCAACGAGCACCAAGCCGATCAGGCCAACCCCCGCCACCAGCACGGTGCCGTGCAGGGACGCGCGGGTGCCGAGCGCTGCGGCGGCGTTCGCGAGCACGATCGCGAGCGTGCGCAGCATCGAGACGCCCGAGAGTACGGTCGCGCGCCGTTCGCTCGGGATGTGCGCATTCAGGTCGGCGAACATCAGCGGCGCGCGCGCGAGGCCGAAGCTCACTGCGAGGACGACGAGCGGAACGACGGCAAAGGGCGAGCGCGCGAAGCCGAGCGCGGCGAACGACGCCCCGGCGCCGAGTGCGAAGGCCGTGAGCAGCGCGCGGTGGGAGCCGAGCGCGGACTCGATGCGCGCGGCGCCCTGCAGCAGCGCGATCTGCCCGAGGCACAGTGCGACATGCACGACGCCGAACCAGCGCTGGCCGATGCCTGCGGCCTCGAGCAGCGGCTGGTAGAGCCAGATCATCAGGAACGCGAGCGCGTTGATGCCGACGAGGTCGAGCGCCATCGCACGCAGCCGCGGCGTGCGGCGCAGATGGCCGAGGCCGTCGCGCACGATCTGCGCCCAGCTGGCCGACAGGCGCTCGCCGCGCTGGGGCGGCTCGAACAGCGCCAGCCCGAGCATCGCGGCGGCGCCCATGGGAATCGCTTGCAGCGCCATCGTGCCGCGCAGGCCGAGGGTGCCTGATAACCAGGCGCCGCCGAGCGCGCCGATCACGATGCCCGTCAGCTTCAGCGACTCCGCGCGCGCCGCGACGCGCTGCACATCGGCGCTACGGCCGAGCGCTGCAAGGCTGTCGTAGAGCAGCGCGTCCTCGGCGCCGGAGATGAGCGCGTAGGAGAGCGCCATCACGACCTCGGCCGCGAGGAAGATCTCGAAGCGCGGTGCGGCGACGTAGAGGAGGATAGAGAGCGAGCCGAGCGCGTAACCGAGCGTCGCCGAGACCTTGCGGCCAAAGCGATCGGCGACGGCGCCGGTCGGAACCTCGAGCGCGCAGCCCCACAGCATGAACCATGCGTTCAGCAGCAGGATGCGATCGAGGCCGATGCCGCCCCAGTCGCGAAAGAACGGCACGAGGATCGCACTCACGAAGTGCATCCAGAACAGCAGGCGGATCGCACACACGAGCCAGACGTTGCGCGACAGCCGAGCCACTTGTTGGGGTGCGCTCATGCGACGCGCAGCACGACGCCCTCCGCCGGGCCGAGCGCGACGTGCGCGAGGTCCCCCGGCAGCGCGACGCCATGCCGCGAGTGAAGGCCCGAGAGCGGTGCGCCCACGCCGAGCGACAGGGCCGCCGGCGCGTCGCCGAAGTTCAGCGCGACGCGGAAGTGCTCGCTGCCGAAGCTGCGCTCGAACGCGAACACGTCGTTCGGTGCGAGCAGGCTGCGCTGCTCGCCGCGCGAGAGCGCCGGGTGCGCGGCGCGCAGCGCGATCAGCGCGCGGTACAGCCGCAGCAGCGAGCCCGGGTCGGCGCGCTGCGCCTCGACGTTTCGTTGCGCCGCGTCGGCATGGATCGGCAGCCACGGCTCTGCGCGCGAGAAGCCCGCGTGTCGCGTCGCGTCCCACTGCATCGGCGTGCGTTCCGGGTCGCGGCTGAGGCTCGGGTGCAGCGTGAACGCCAAGGGGTCGCGCAGACGATCCTCGGGAATCGACACGCAGCGCATCCCGATCTCTTCGCCGTAGTAGAGGAAAGGCGTCCCGCGGACTGCGATCAACAACAACGCGGCGAGTCGCGCGCGCGCTTCGCCGAG
>JANNKN010000350.1:0-12809 GCA_031396315.1 Deltaproteobacteria bacterium | reverse complement strand
GTTGCTCGCGCTCGAGAGCGAGCGTCAGCGGGGCGAGCTCGCGCGTCGCGAACGCGCGCTTCGCGCCGTCGAGCGCCTCGCCGCTGCGCGTGAGCTCATGCCCTACGAGATCGCGCTGCGCGCTGAGCCCGCGCTGCGCGTCGCGAAGCGCAGCGTCACGACCACGCCGGACGCGCTCGTGCCCGACTCGACGGCGCTGATCTACGCGCTGTTCGCGGAGCTGCGCGCCGCAGGGCGCGAGCCGCGCATGCCCGTGCTGTGCGAGAACGAGGCACCGGACGCGGAGGAGCGGATCGTCGTGCATGCCTGCGCGGGCATCGACGCGCCGCCGCCCGCGCTGCCGATCGCGCGCATCGAGACGCTCGCGGCGGGCACGTTTGCTGCGCTCAGGCACCGCGGCAGCTACGAGGAAATCGGTCTCGCGCATCACGCGCTCCACGCGTGGACGCAGGAGCACGGCCACGAGGCGAATGGCCCGATCCGCGAGATTTACCTGAACGACCCCGCCGACGTGGCCGACGACGCGCTCCTCACCGAGGTGCTGCTGCCCGTCGCCTGAACGCGTCCACCATTGAGACTCGCGTTGGCTTGCGACTAACGTGCGCCGAGCGACGCAACGCACCGCGAGGAACCCATGGCGCAGCTTCCCTACGAAGTCTTCGACAGCGACAACCACTACTACGAGGCGGAGGACGCCTTCACCCGCCACATCGATCGCAAGATGCGACGCCGCTGCATGGACTGGGCGGTGGTGAATGGGCGCAAGGAACTGCTCGTCGGCGGCAGCGTGAACCGCTTCATCCCGAATCCCACCTTCGATCCCGTCGCGCGGCCCGGCTGCCTCGACGATTATTATCAGGGGAAGAACAAGGCCGGCCTTTCGATCAAGGACGCGTTCGGCGCGCTCGAGCCCATTCACGTCGCGTACCGCGACCGTGACGCGCGCGTGAAAGTGATGAAGCAGCAGCGAGTCGAGGGTGCGATCTTCTTCCCGACGCTCGGCGTGGGCATGGAGGAGGCGCTGCACGGCGATCCGCCGGCGGTGACCGCGGCCTTCAACGCCTTCAACGAGTGGCTGCACGAGGACTGGGGCTACGCGTTCAAGGAGACGATCTTTGCGGCGCCGTACATCTCTCTGATGGATGCGGAGAACGCGGTCGCGCAGCTCGAGCGAGCGCTCGCGCGCGATGTGCGCGTGATCGTGATGCGCCCCGCGCCGGTGCGCCTGCCCGGCGTGTCGCGCTCGATCGCGGATCCGCACTACGACCGCTTCTGGGCGCGCGTCAACGAAGCAGGCATTACGGTCGCGTTTCACGGCGGCGATTCGGGCTACGGCCGCTACTTCGCCGATTGGGGCGAGGGCGGCGACATCGAGTCGTTCAAGATGAGCACTTGGAAGAGCGTGGTCGGCGGCTCGCGCGCGCCGTTCGACGCCATGGCCGCGCTCGTCTGCCACGGCCTGTTCCAGCGCTTCCCGCGAATTCGCGTCTGCTCGATCGAAATGGGCGCGAACTGGGTGCCGTGGCTGATTCAGAGCTTCAAGCGCGCTTACGGCATCAGCCCGAAGGACTTCCACGAGGATCCGGTCGAGACCTTCAAGCGCCACGTCTGGATCTCGCCCTTCCACGAGGACGACGTCTCGGCGCTCCGCGACCTGATCGGTGCCGATCGCCTGTTGATGGGCTCCGACTGGCCGCACGCCGAAGGCCTCGCCGATCCGACCGACTTCGTTCGCGAGCTGAAGGCGTTCACGCCCGCGGACCAGAAGCTCGTGATGCATGACAACACGGCGGCGCTGGTGAAACGGGTGTGAGCGCACCGGTGACGCTCGCCGAAATCGCTCACCTCGCAGGTGCACTCGTTACGGCCGGGCTCGGCGGGATGGGGCTCGTGAGCCCGTCGACGGCGGCAGCGTTCACGAGCCTGTCGCCCGTCGGCAAGCTCGGCGTCTCGGAGGTTCGCGCGACCTACGGCGGCTTCTTCCTGGCGCTCGGTGCAACCGCGCTCTGGACGCAGGCGGCGGGCGCGTTCACCGTGCTCGGCATCGCCTGGGCGGGTGCGGCGCTCGGCCGGCTCGCCTCCGTGGTGGTGGATCGCAGCACCGAGCCCAAGAACCTGGGCGGCATCGCGTTCGAGGGGCTGATCGCGACGCTGCTCTTGGCCTGAGCGGCGCCCCAGATGCGAAGGGCCGGCCCGGCGTGAGCCGAACCGACCCCTGCATGGAGCGAACGTCGAGTCGCGTCTACTCGCGCGTCGCGACGGCTTCGGCCGCCTCGCCCGCGACCACCGCGACGCTGCTCGCGGTGTGGGTCGAGCCCTTCCGCAGGAACTCGATCTCCACGCGGTCCCCGCGATTCAGGTCCGCCAGCGTGACCGGCTGGCCGGCACGCGTGACCTGACCGGTGCGCGACAGGAAGAAGAGCTTCTTGCGGGCGGGCTCCCCGCCCCTCACCTCGACCGACTTCGAGAACTTGTCGATCTTGGTGACCTCACCGGAATACGTGTCCGCGAGAGCGGAGCCAGCGGCGAGGGCGAGCAGAGCCGAAACGGAAAGAGAAAGGATCTTGCGCTTCACAGGATTTCCCTTCGAGCGGGCGCGCGAAAGGAAGAGCAGGCGCCAAGATACGGGTGCCACGGGATCCGGCCAGAGGCGAGAATCGGCACAGCGCGGCGGCGCGGAATGGAGTTGCTTCCGAGCTGCGCAATCACGCTCCTCGGGGCTCACGTCGGCTGATTCCGCTCCAGCGATTGACTCGTGCCCCCGCCCTCGCGCACTCTTGCACGCGTTCAACCGAGTTTCTCAGCCGGAGTCCGCCGCGATGTCTCGCCTCGCCTCCCTGAACCCGCTCGACCCGGCCGTAATCGAGGCGCCGTTCGATTACTTCCGCGCACTCCGCGAAGAGGCGCCAGTTCATCAGGTCCCGCTGCTCGGGTTCTACATCGTCACGCGCTACGACCTATTACTCGAAGTGCTCGGCGATCAGGAGCGCTTCTCGTCGCGTTCGGGCCCGGCGGTCGGCGGCAACGCCGGCCCGCCGGCCGAGCTGATCGAGATCATGCGCAAGGGTTACCCGCCGGTGGACACGCTGCTCAGCGCCGATCCGCCCGAGCACACGCGCTACCGCAGCCTGTGCACGCGCGCGTTCTCAGGCCGCGCGGTGGCGCGCATCGAGCCGTACATCCGCGGTGTCGCGGAGGAGCTCGCAGCGAACGTGAAGCACGCCGGCGAAATGAACGTGCCGCCGCAGTTCGGCGTGCTGCTGCCATTGACCGTGATTGCCGACCAGCTCGGCGTACCGCGCTCGGACATGGCGCTCTTCAAGAAGTGGAGCGACGACTCGGTGGCGCCGCTCGGCGGCATGATCTCGAAGCAGCGCGCACTCGAGTGCGCGCAGTCGATCGTCGACCTGCAGCATTATTTCGCCGCGAGGATCGAAGAGCGCCGGAAGCACGCGGGCGACGACATCCTCTCCGATCTCGTGGACGCGCGTCTGGACGGCGTCGAGCCGCTCGATGTCTCCGAGATGCTCTCGATCCTGCAGCAGTTCCTGGTCGCTGGAAACGAGACGACCGCGAACCTAATTACTTCGGCGATCAAGCTTCTGATCGACCATCCGGATGAGCTGAAGCTCGTACGCGACGATCCGTCGCTGATCCCGAACATGATCGAGGAAGCACTGCGCGTGGAGACGCCCGTGCAGACGCTGTTCCGCATGGCGAAGTGCGACACCGAAATCGCGGGCGTCGCGATCCCGAAGGGCGCACGCATCGCGGTGAGCTATGCGGCGGCGAACCGCGACCCGGCGGTGTTTCCCGACCCCGATCGCTTCGACGTGACGCGCAGGAACGCGAAGGAGCACCTCGCGTTCGGGCGCGGCGAACATTTCTGCATCGGCGCCTCGCTCGCGCGCAAAGAAGCGAGCATTGCGTTCGAGACGCTGCTGAGCAGCACCAAGAATTGGCGATTCTCGCCCGCCAAGAACGACTTCAAGCACGTGCCGAGCTTCATCCTGCGCGGGCTCGAGCAGCTCTGGATCCAATACGAGGCCGCCGGATGACGAAGCTCGTCTCCTCGCCGCCCGAGGCGTTGCTCGCCGCGCTCACGCCCGCGCTACGCGCGAAGTACGAGGCGTTCGCGGGCATGACCGACGAGGCGATGCTCGCGCCACCGGAGTTGCTCGCATTCGGGCGCGCGGTGATCGACGCGGCGCACGGCCTCGGCGCGTGGCCGAAGCCCGCGAGCGAGATCGAGCGCGCGTTGAACGCGATCGCGGAAAGGATCCCGTTCGCTCATCACGAAATCTCGGATGCCGACTTCATCGCGCTGCGCGCACAGCTCGCCGACGCGCAGGTCGTGCCGCTGGTGATGTCGCTCTGTCTGCATGACGCACATCGGCGCCAGCAAGTCGCCTGGCCCGCACCCAGCAAGTAGGAGCGCCGCATGTCATCGCTGCCTCGCGTCTCGTCCGGCGTGCCCGGAAAGCCGGCGGACTTCTATTCCGTGTTCCAGCACCAACCCGAGTTCGCGGCACGTTTCGGCGCGCTGTACGCCGAGTTCTGGCAGAGCGAGGTCGTCTCGCAGCGCATCAAGGAAGTCGTGCGCCTGCGGAACGCGCGCATCACCGACTGCGGGCTTTGACGCCAAGTTCGGTTCGCCGGGGCGCGAACCCAGGGCCTCGATGAAGCACAGGTCGCGCAGATCGACGACGACCACGCGAGTTCGTCTCTGCCCGCGCACGAGCGCGCCGCGTTGAAGCTCGCCGACGCGATCGTCGGGACGCCGCAGCCTCTCTCACCCGCGGACGCCGCCGCACTGCGCGCGCACTTCAGCGCGGCGCAGGCCGCGGAGCTCGCGTTCGGCCTCGGTCTCTTCCACGGCCTCTCGAAGGCGCTGATCATCATGGGACTCGAGCCCGAGGACATGCCGCTGACGGTGCTGCCCGAGCCCGGCAGCGCCGCTACGGCCTGAGCGCAGAGCGACGCGCGAACGCCGCAGCCCGCGCTCGAGCTGGAGCACTCGCTCCAGCTCCCCTTGTGAGCGCGAACCGCGGCGCCGCGTCCGAAGCGCCCGAAGGCGTCAGGGCTGCGGGAGAGACGCGCAGCGCGCGTCCATGTTGCACGAGATCAGCTCCACGCTCTTCCCCTCCGACGGCGTCGTCGCGAGGAATTGGCCGATGCCGCGGGCATAATACTTGAGCTCGAAGATCTCCGGCGAGATCGGGCTGAACTCCTTCGTCACCAGGCAATCCCCCGCGCTGCACAGCAGGTTCGCGAGCGCCGGCGGTACGAACGCGTCGAGCGTCGCACTCCGTCCGTAGCGATACGTCGTCGAGAGCACCGTTGCGGCGTCTTCGGCGTTGCCCGCCGAGAACTCTTGGCGGTGGGTCATGCCGACACTCGGCGCCCCGGGCATGATGACTCCACCCTTGTCGCCGTCGCGGCCGTGCTTGAACGAGCCGTCGCGCGAGGTGAGCTCGGGACGGATCGGATCGTCGCCGAGGAAGGTCTCGTAATCCTTGACCTCTTCACCGCAGTACATGACCGCGCCATCGCGGCGGAAGCCGAACCAGTCGTCCGTGTCTTCCACCACCTCGCCGCCGACCGTCACCACGTCGCGCATCACGATGCACTCGATGCCGTCGATCGCCTTCGATGCGTCGAGCACGGTGATGTCCACGATCTCGGCGCCTTCGACGAACGTCCAGTGGTTGCCCACCGCGAGCGGCAGATACGGATTTGGGCGCGACGGATTGCGCGGATCATCGTAGTTCGCCGGATCGAAGTCGGGCTCGTAGCGCGCCTCACCGATCAAGCCGCACAGCTCCTCACGCGCATCGGAGACTTCGTCGCATTCGAGAATCGTGTCGCGCTGCGCTTGCGTGGCGTCCGCGTTGCAGGCCGAGCGCTCCGACGGATTGGAGAGGTTGAGGCAGATCGCGCGCGCATTCGTGGCGTCATCGCGCGCCTCCAGGATGCACGCTTGCTCCTGGAGGTCCGCGGTGTCGGAGCAGTAGGCAGCGCGCGCGCGCTGCTGCACCGTCGACGCCTTCTTGTCCGCATGCGAGGCCGCGGCGGGCAGGAGCACGAACGCCGCGAGCGCAGCGCTCAGGCTGAGCCGCGCGAGCTGCGCGGGCATGTTCTGGGAGATCGACATGGTGAGTCCTCAGTTGGATCCGCTGGACGATCCCGCGCGGATTCGGTTGCGAGGCCTGATTGCAATGCGAATGCCCGCGTGGCGCGCGTTCTGCTGCGTGCTCGCGGCGACATGACTGCCGAGTTCGGCAGTCGCCTGCAGGAATCGGCAGGGCTGCGCGAGCTAAGCGTTTGGCGCGCGGTGCCAGTTCCCGTTCAGCATCACGCCGTGAATGGAAGCGGCGTCACACAACACGGCCGGATCGACGCTCGGATCGCCGTCGACGACGAGCAGGTCCGCGAGCTTGCCCGCTTCGAGCGTGCCGAGGTCAGCGATGCCGGTGAGCGCGCCGCCATTGCACGTCGCCCAGCAGAGCGCATCCAAGGGCGCGACGCCGAGACGCTTCACATAATAGGCGAGCTCATCCGCGTAGCTGCCGTGCGGCATGAACGCGGTGCCAAAATCGTCGCCGAGCACGATGCGCACGCCAGCGCGATGCGCGGGCCCGAGCCAGCGCGCGATGTTCTCGAGCTCGCGTGCACTGGCGTCGCGCAGTGCTGCCGTCGCGGGCCCCTGCAGCGCCGGCAGCTCGAGCAGCTTTTGCAGGTAGAGCGCGCTCGGATCCCAGAACGTGCCCGCGCGCGCCATCGCATCGATGCACTCGGCGTCGATCTCGTCGCCGTGGTCGACGATGTCGAAGCCGAGCTCCACGCACTCGAGGATCTGCGCTCGCCACGCGCAGTGGGCGCGCACGCGGGCCCCGCGCGCATGCGCCGTCTCGACGATCGCGGCGAGCTCGGCGCGCGCGAACTCGCGCTGCCCGCTGTTGAGGTTGCCGTGGCCGCCCGTCACGAACACCTTGAGCATGCGCGCGCCGCGCCGGATCTCTTCGCGCACGATCGCGCGGAACGCATCGGGCCCGTCTCCCAGCTTGCACGCGCCGATGTTCTGCATCCCATACCACCACGGCGCGAGATCGATGTAGCCGCCGGTCGTGCCGAGGTTGCGGCTACACGGCACGATGCGCGGGCCAGGCACAATGCCCTGCGCGATGCCCTGCGCGAGCTGCGCGTCGATGTCATCGCCGCCGCCCGCCCCAACCAGGCTCGTAAATCCGCACTCGAGTGCGAGCCGCGCATTTTTCGCAGCGCGCAGCATCAGCACGCCAGCGGGCTGATCGACGCCGAGCGGGAAGACGTCGAGCGTCGCGCCCTCGAAGCTGGCGTGGAAGTGGCCGCTCACCATGCCAGGCATCACGGTCTTGCCAGGCAGCGAGAGCACCGTGTCGCCGGGGCGCGTCGCAATCGAGGCTGCATCCCCGATTGCCACGATGCGATCGCCGTCGATCAACATGCTGCGGTTCGCTTGCGACGCGCGAACGCCGTCGAGCAAGTTGACGCTGCGAAGAACGGTGCGCACGGGTGACGAGCCTCCGCCACGAATCCGTTGCAGCCCGCGTGCCCGAAACGGGCCGGCGATCGCTCGTCACGCGCCGCTTCGAGTGGCGCTCCGCCTCGGGCACCTCGCGCAGTGAGGCACGCCGCGCCCCGAGTCGCCCCGATTGCGCAGCTTCACATGCACCATGCCGCGGAACGGCGCTTGCAGTCGATCAAGGGCAGCTCCCGGAGAACGCCGTGATCGCATACGACCCCTTCCTGCCCGAAGTCATCCAGGATCCGCTCCCGTTCTATGCGCGCCTTCGCGAGGAAGCGCCCGCCTACCACATCGCGAAGTACGACTGCTGGGCGCTCTCGCGCTTCGACGACATCTGGCACGCGTCGAGCGACGTGGAGCACTTCACCGCAACGAAAGGCACGTCGTCGGCGCAAGTCGTGACGAAGGATCAGCCCGTCACGCCGATGCTCAACTCGATGGATCCACCCGCGCACTCGAAGCTGCGCGCAGTCGTGCGGCAATGCTTCCTGCCAAAGCACTTGCGCGAGGTCGAGCCGCAGGTGCGCAAGGCGCTGGCAGAGTTGCTCGCGCCGCATCTCGCGCGCGGCGGCTGCGACATCGTCGGCGACGTCGCAGCGCGGCTTTCGATCAAGGTCGCGTGCATGGCGATCGGCCTGCCCGCGGCGGACGGCGAGTACCTGCATCGGCTCGTGCAGCGATTCTTCAAGCACGATCCGCAGGAGCACGGCATCTCGGCGGATGGCTGGGCCGCGATGACCGAGATGACTGATTATTCGCTCGCGCGCGTGCGCGACGAACGGCGCGCGCCATCCGGAACTCCGCAAGCGCTGCCCGCGTTGTGCGTCGCCGAGCTCGCTGGAAAACGTCTGAGCGACGAGGACATCGCCTCGCATCTGACGCTGCTGATCGTCGGCGGCAGCGAGACGTTCCCGAAGACGCTCGCGAACGGGCTCGTACGCCTGTGGCAGCACCCGGATCAACGCGCGGCGCTCGTGCGCGATCCGAGCGGCATCCCCGACGCCTACAACGAGATCCTGCGTTACGACATGCCGACGCAGTACTTGTGCCGCACCGTCGCGAAGGAGATCACGCTGCACGGCCAGCGCCTGACGCCCGGACAGGGCGTGCTGATGCTCTACCCATCGGGCAACCGCGACCCGCGCGAGTTCACGGAACCGGACGTCTTCGACATCGCGCGCAAATCGCCGCGCATCCTCTCCTTCGGCGCGGGCCAGCACGCTTGCCTCGGCACGCATGCGGCGCGCCTCGAGGGCAAGCTGTGCCTGGAGGCAATATTGGCGGCGGCACCGGAGTACGAGGTGGATCTCGCCGGGGCTCGCCGGTTCAACACTGAGTTCGTGCAGGGGTTTGAGGCTTTGCCGGTGCGGTTTTAGCGTGCGGGGGCCCGGCGAGATCGAGCGGCACCGAGGTTCGCTTTTCTCCCGTTTTACTTCGCTCCGGCGGCGAGGACGCCGCCTTCGCTGCGCGCTTCGTCGGCGCTTCGCGCCGCCGATCTTTCCCGTTTTACTTCGCTACGGCGGCGAGGACGCCGCCTTCGCTGCGCGCTTCGCTTGCGTGGGCGGGACCGCGCGATCGAGGCGGTGCAGAGCGAGGACGTTCCGGCGGCTTGCTAATGCGTCAATGAGCGAGGTTCATCGCGCGTTCGCTGCGGCGCGGGGTTAGAGGTGACGGGAGAGGTGCTCGGCTTGCGCGAAGTAGGAGTCGGCGCGTTGTTGCACTTCCTCGAAGGGACCTGAGCGCATGCCGCCGGAGGCGCCGGCTTTGATTCGGGCGGCGGCGCCCTCGATCAGGCAGGCCATCTTCCACCAGGAGAAGGCTTCGTAATAAGGGAGTTGCGAGAGGTCGAAGCCGGTGCGCTTGGCGTAGCGGGCGATGACCTCTGCGCGGGCACAGAAGCCCGGCGCCTTTGTGGGCGGGCTCTCCAGCCAAGTGTTCGCCTCGCCGGGCGCGGCCCAGTACATGAGCGACCAGCAGAAGTCGGCGACCGGGTCGCCGATCGTGCAGAGCTCCCAGTCGAGCACGGCGATCACGCGCTGCGCGTCGTCCATCACCACGTTGTCGAAGCGATAGTCGCCGTGGGCGAGCGCCGGGCGCGCGACTTCGCGCGGGATCGCACGCGCGAGCCGCGCGTACACTTCCGCCAGGTGGGGCACCGCGCGCGTCGTCGACGCCTCGGCCTGCTTGCGCCAGCGTGCGAGCTGACGCGCGACGTAACCGCTGCGTTGCCGCGCGAGTTCGCCGAGCCCGATCGCGTCCACGTCGAGTGTGTGCAGGGCGGCCTGCGTCTCGATCAGCGCTTCGGTCGCACGCTCCTTCTGGTCGGCGCTGAGCAGCGCCGCTTGCGTGCTGTCCCGAAGGATCAGCCCGTCGACGAAGCTCATTAGGTAGAACGGCGCGCCGGTGACTCCCTCGTCGTCGCAGTACGCGAGCGCAGCCGGTACGGGCACCGGGCTCTCGGGCTGTGCGAGCGCGGCGATGATCTTCCACTCCCGCGCCATGTCGTGCGCAGTCGCGATACGCGCGGCGACGGGCGGGCGGCGCAGCGCGACGCGGCGGCCGTTCGCGTCGGTCACGCGGTACGTGAGGTTCGAGCCGCCGGCGGCGATCAGCTCGAACGTGAAGGGTGCACGCGCGCCATCGAGATTCGCCGCGAGCCACGCCGACACGCGCGCCGAATCGATACCGCGCACTTCCTCCGCCATCTTCGCCTCCACGGCCGCGCGCGCCGAGTGCGCGGGCGGCGCAGCATATCCCCGACAGGCTCGCGGGCGCCGCGCTGGGGCTCGCGCTAATCGAAGCCGCCATGACTACGGAAACTCTCGCGACGACGAAGCCGACCGCGCAGCGCGGCTGGGGCCTCACGCTGCGCATCGCGATCGTGCTCACGCTCGCCTCGATCGCACTGTTCGCGTCGAGTGGCGTGAGCGAAGAGAGCATGCGCGCGTGGGTTCGCGCGACGGCGCGCGCCTCGATCGCGTTGTTCCTGATGGCGTTCGTCGCGCGCCCACTGCACCAGCTCGCGCGGAGCGCCGTCTCGAGCTGGCTGCTCGCGAACCGTCGCTACCTGGGCGTGGCGGCGGCGTACGCCCAGTTGCTGCACGGCATCTCGCTCGTGTGGCTGTTCACGGCGTTCGTGAAATACGAACCCGATCTGACCGGCCTGGTCGGCGGCGGCCTCGGCTTCGCGCTCTACTTCGCGATGGCCCTCAGCTCGAGCGACGCCGCCGTTGCCGCGCTCGGCAAACGCGCTTGGAAGACGCTGCACACCGTGGGCGCGTACTGGGTCTGGTTCATCTTCGCGCTGACGAACTGGGGAAACATCCCGTTCGCGTTCGAGAAGCTCGGCGTCGGTCATCAGGTGCTGTACGTCGGGATCCAAGCCGCGCTGTTCGGCGCACTCGGGCTCCGTCTCGTGGCGCGCCTGCGTCGGCGCAAGAACGCTTAGGTCCGCTCGCGCTCAGCCCTGCTTGAACCGCGGAATCACGTGCTGCCCGAGATTGCGGATCGACTCGAGGATCGCGTCCTGCGGCACGGTGCCCATCTGCAGCAGGAACATGATCTCGTCGGCGCCGGCGGCGATCAGCTTCTCCACGTACTCGATCGCGTCCGCGACGTTTCCATACGCGTTGTTGGGGTTGTACATGCCGGTGCTCTCGGTCCCCACCTCGATCTTTTCCTCGTTGAGCCGCGCAATCAGCGCTTGCCCGGTTTGCAGCAGCACGTCCGCATCGTCGCCGTCGACGAACGTGCGCGGCTCCGGCGCTTGGCCCGTCGGGTCGTACCAGTGATTGATGGCTTCGGCGAAGTAGCGCTGCCCACGGTGACCGATCTTTTTTGCGCCATCGCGGTCGCCGAGCACGATCGCCGGGCAGAGCGCGGAGAGATGCTCGTTCGGAAACTCGCCCACCTGTGATTGCCGCGTGCGCCGCTTCACGGCCGCGCGATAGACGCCGTTCTTCTTGGCGATGTCATCGGGCCCCGCGAACCCCAAGCAGAGCGCGCCCAGGCCCCACTCGCCGGCCTGGTTGAGCGTCGCCTCGCGCGTACACGCGAGAAACATCGGCGGATGCGGCTCCTGCACCGGCTTCGGCAGGATCGGGCGCGGCGGAATGTCCATCCCGTCCGAGTGGTGCTCGAACAGCTCGTCGCGCCACATCTTCGGAATCATGCGCGCGCTGGCCTCGAGCTGCGGCGAGATGTCGCCGACGTTCGTCTGGAACGCGCCGCTCTCTTGTTGGGTGCCGCCCTTGCCGACGCCAAAATCGACGCGTCCGTTCGAGAGGATGTCGAGCATCGCGATGCGCTCGGCAACCTTCACCGGGTGATTCATCTTGAACGGCAGGCACACGACGCCGTGGCCGATGCGGATGCGCGACGTCTTGCCCGCGACGTAGGCGAGGAACGTCTCGGGCGCGCTCATGTGCGCGTACCACTTCAGGCAGTGGTGCTCGACCGCCCACACGCGGTCGAAGCCCATCTCCTCTGCCAGCAAGGCCTGCTCGACGGACTCGCGCATCACGCGCTGCTCGCCCTTGCGCGAGGGGTCGGACGTCTGCGCTTCGAAGATCATCGAGAACTGCATGTGAACCTCTGCGAGGCGCGGCACAGTAGTGCGGCCGGATCGCGTGGGCATCCGCGCGCGAGGAACGTGCGATGGCCGGAGCGAAGCGCAGCGGGCTGAACTACTCGGACGTTCGCAGCGACCTGAAGACCGGCGACCTCGTGCTGTTCTCCGGCGCGAGCTTCTTCTCGAGCGTGATCAAGTGGGCAGTCGGCGGGAAGTGGTCGCACGTCGGCGTCGTGGTGCGTTTGCCGGCGGTACCGGGACGCGTCGCGCTCTGGGAATCGACGACACTCGCCGACTTGCCGGACGTCGAGACGGGGCGCGCCGCGGCTGGCGTGCAGCTCGTGTGGCTGAGTGAGCGCCTCGCCAGCTACGCGGGCGAGTTCAAGCTGCGCGCGCTCGATCGGCCCGTGACGGCGGAGATGGAAGAAGCTCTCACGGCCAAACGTGTCGAGCTCTCAGGTCGCCCGTACGAGCAGGAGAAGCTCGATCTCATCAACGCCGCGTTCGACGGCTGGTTCGGCGAGTCGAGAGGCGAACGCCTGCATAGTCTGTTTTGCTCGGAGCTCATCGCCGAGGCTTATCAGGCAATGGGGCTCTTGCCCGAGCCGCCGGACGGCCCACCTTCGAACGAGTACACGCCGCGCGACTTCGCGCGCCGCGGCGCGAAGCTGC
>JANNKN010000339.1:0-18628 GCA_031396315.1 Deltaproteobacteria bacterium | reverse complement strand
CGCCAGCATGGCCCAACGCGCACGCGCGCGGCTAGTGCGGGCGGGCGGACTCAGCGCCGTCGGCGCTTGGCCTGCGAGTTCTTCACGCGCAGCAGCTCCTTGTCCTCACCGCTCGCATGGTTTTTGCGCAGATGCGCCTGATAGCGCGCGAACGCCTTCGGCCGCTGCTTCTGAAACCATGCGGCGAAGTCGTCCGCCTTCACCCAGGCGTGCTTATCGGGCGGGCCGTCTTCGGGCGTGAGGCGCTGCTCGCACTCGCGCCAATCGAAATCCTTGCAGATGACGGGGCGCCGTTCGTACACGCCGCACATGCCGGCGCTCGTCAGGTTCTCGCAGCGCGTGCGGAACAGCACGTGCCAGTCGCTGTCCCAGTCGACGAAGATCTCGACGTCTTGGTGGTAGAGGTACCAGAGGATCTGGTCGTACTCGACGTTCGTCGAGGGATCGTCGATCTCGATCGCGACGTACGTGCAGCACTTCGCGCACTCGAAGCACGGATGATCGGATTCCTTTTGGATTACCGGCAAGAGGCGTTCGCCGCCTTCACCGCGTTCGTTTCGCACGCGCCCCTCGATTCCCACAATAAGTGGGCGCGCACTCTATCGAACCCGTCGCAAATGCTCAGGGGCGGGACGCGAGATCGCGCGGGGTGAACTCGCGCGAGTCGTCGAATACCTTGAGCGGCGCCCAGCCGGGCACCTCGGAGAGGCGCGGCATGCCGCGCGTCATCGCGCCGGTCGGGTCGATCACCCACGGATCGTCGGGATTCTCGAACCAGAGCGTCACCATGTGGTGCTGTCCGTCCTCGGCGCGATACACGATCGCGCGGAAGACTTCGTCATCCGGAAAGCCGAGGTCGCGCAGCAGGCTGAACGCGAGTAGCTCGAGGCCATCGCAGTCGTCGCCGTCAGTCGCGAGCGTCTCCTCGAGCGTGGCCCAATGATCGAACGCGCCATCGGGGCGGTAGTGGCTACGCGCGTTGTCTTGAATCCAGGCGGCAACCTCGCGCGCTTGCCGCCGCTGCTGCTCGCGGCGGAACGACGCGAACTTGTCGCGCAGCGAGGCGGCCTCGGCTGCGGGCGCACTCTCACCGGGCCCCGACACCGACGCAGGCGCGATCGCGAAGTCGACCTCCTTCGCGCGCTCGCGAAGCTGCCAGCCAGCAATTTTGGCGGTCCACGGATCGTCGGGCGCAGGTGAGGTGAAATAGGCGAACGGGCCGCGCGCTTCGGACTCGAGACGCACGTGCGCGCAGCCTGGCGTCAGAGACACCACGGCCAGCAACGCAGCGAGTACACGAAGGTCCGGGCGGCAGGGCATGTCACGCCCTGCATCGGCACTTTCCGGCGGAGGATTGAGCGCGCGCCCCGAGGGCGCGCAGCATTAAGCCGGGATCGTGGGAAACGCCTTCACGAGCGCGAACAGGATCACCACGAAGGCGACGATCGCGGGGATGCCGCCGAGGATGTAGAGGACGGCGATCGCGTCGACCTTGCCCTTGGGCGCCTGTTGCTCGGACATTTCCACCTCTCGTTGCCGGCTGGATCCGGCGGGCGCGCACACTACCACGGGCATCCGAGCCGTCGAGATGTTCTACTGCCGCTGAGTTGCGCAGGGGTGAGCGTGGACCTTCGCAGAAAGCTCGCGCTCGTTGCCGGGCTCTACTTCGTCGAAGGCTTCCCGATGGGAATCTTCTCCGACGTCTGGCCCGTGTTCTTGCGGGATTCCGGTGCGAGCCTCGAGACGATCGGTTGGCTTTCGCTGCTCGGCCTCGCGTGGACGCTGAAGGCGCTCTGGGCCCCCGCGGTCGACGGCATCGGCGAATGGCGAGATTGGATCGCGGGCGCACTCGCGGCGATGTCGGTCGCGGTTGCGGTGCTGCCTGCGCTCGCCGGCGCGCAGGCGGCGGTGTTCGCGATCGCTCTGTTCGCGCTCGCGTCCGCGACGCAAGATATCGCCATCGACGCCTCCGCGGTCGCCCTCACTGCTGCTGGCGAGGAGGCGAAACTCTCCTCCGTGCGCGTCGCGCTCTATCGCGTCGGGAAGCTCGCGGTCGGAGCCGGTGGCCTCGTGCTCGCGGACCGCATCGGTTGGGTCGCGCTCCACGAGGGGCTGGCGGTGGGGATCGCGCTGCTCGCACTGGCGATGCTCGCGACGCCGCGGTTGCAGGCAAACACGCCGCGCTTGCCCGGCGCATGGCGCGAGGCGTTCGAGTTGCTCGTGCGCCCGGGCTTCGGCGGCGCGCTCGCGTTCCTCGTGTTCTACCGCCTCGGCGACATCGCCATGGGGCCAATGATCGGCGCGTTCTGGCGCGACAGTGGCGCAAGCCTCTCGATGATCGGCCTGGTACCGAGCGGTCTGAGCGCGGGCATGGGCATTCTCGGGGCGACGCTCGGTGGCGTGATCGTCGGGCGCATGCCGCTGGCCGGGGCGCTCGTCGCCGGTGGCCTACTCGCAGCCGCCTCGAACCTCGGATACGCAGCCGCCGCGCTCGCGGGCGCGCCGCTCTGGGCGGTGACGGCCGCGTCGCTCGCAGAATCCCTGTGCGGAGGCGTCGCAAGCGTCGCGCTCGTGAGCTTGCTCGTCGGCGCCTGCGATCGCGCGCACGCAGGCGTGCAGTTCGCGCTGCTGACGGCGCTCTCGCCGCTTGCAGGCAGGCTCGTCGGTGGCGTCTCCGGCGAATTCGTCGCCGCGTTTGGCTTCGGCGCTTGGTTCGCGGTGACGGGCGCGCTCACCCTGCCGGCACTCGCGTTCATTCCGGCGGTGCTGCGCTGGGGCCACCGACCGCGCTAGCGCCGCCACTCCTCGGGCACGCCGGCGAGGTCTGCCTGGATGTCGAGCTGGCGAACCTTGCGTTCGAGCCGCTCGATCTCCTCGCGATGCTTACGCAATTCGGTGCGTAGCTGGAAATCGATCGGGGACCGACTCGAGTCGGTTTCGGAACCCGGGATCGGATTCACCGACCACTGCCCGCCTCCGGCGTCCTCCAGCTTCGCCTGGGTCGTTTCGAGTGCGCTCCGCTCCTTCTCGAGCTCCGTCCGCACGTCCGAGTAGCGGCTGCGCCACTCGCCGCGGGTGAGGCCGCCCTTCCGCTCGACCGAGTACGTGCGATCCGAGGGCAGTATCAGCAACTGATCGAGCGCCACACCGCTGGGCGCTGGTGCGGCCTCGTCGATCACCGGCGGCGCTTCCGCGGCCGGGCTTGCCGCGGCGGACTCCTCGGCGCTGGCCGCTCCGGCCACCACGAGGGCGAGCCCGAACGCTGCTGCCCATAGCCTCTGCTCGCTCCGCATCGCTGCGCTCCTTGGGCGCGGCAGCATAGCCGCGCCTGTTGCCTGCGTTTCTGTCAAGAGACGGCTTCGCTCGCCGATACGGGGACGGAGCGAGCGTCTTTGCGCTCGGTTCCAGGAGTCGCCTGCGCATGGATCGCGACAAGCTCCACCGCCTGCTCCGTCTGGGCATCGAAAAAGGCGCCTCGGACATTCATTTCCAGGTGGGCAACCTGCCCCTCTACCGCTTCAACGGGAACCTGGTCGAGCTTCGTTACAAGGTGCTGTCCGCGCAGGACACCGAGGCGATGGCGGCGCTGTTGCTCGAGGGCGATCCGCGCGCGCGTGCGGACTTCAACGAAGTCGACCTCGCCTACGACCTGCCGAACGAAGGGCGCTTCCGCGTCAACATCTCTCGACAGCGCCGCAACTACAACATCGTGCTGCGCGTGATCCCGCTGACGATCAAGGCGCTCGACGAGCTCAATCTTCCGAGCGTGCTTCGCGACATCGCGAACATTCGGCGTGGCCTGGTACTTGTTACGGGCGCGACCGGCATGGGCAAGTCGACCACGCTCGCGGCGATGATCAACGAGGTCAATCGCCTGCGGAAGTGCAAGATCGTGACGATCGAGGATCCGATCGAGTTCGTCTTCACGCACGAGAAGGCGATCATCAGCCAACGCGAGATCGGCAGCGACACGGAGAGCTTCCCGGCAGCGCTGCGCGCTGCACTGCGCCAGGACCCGGACGTGATCATGGTCGGCGAGATGCGCGATCTCGAGACCGTCGACACCTCGCTCAAAGCTGCAGAAACGGGCCATCTCGTCTTCTCCACGATCCACACGGCGGACGTCGCTTCGACGATCAACCGGCTGGTTTCATTCTTTCCGGTCGACGAACAGGCGGCGGTCCGGAACCGGATTGCGGACAACGTGAAGGCGATCGTGTCGCTGCGCCTCCTCGTCAACAAGAAAGAGGACGCGCGGGTGCCGGCGGTCGAGGTGCTGCGCTCGACCCGCTCCATCCAGGAGTGCATTCGCGACGCTGCGCGCACCTCCGAGATCACCGATTACATCGCGCGCAGCCGACCCGAACGGATGCAGACCTTCGATCAGCACCTGCTCGATCTGCTCAAGGCGAACAAGATCTCGACGGAAACGGCGCTAGCCGCTGCCTCGAACCCGACGGACTTCCAGACCAAGTTGCAACTCGAGGGCGAGGAAACGAGCGAGAGCGACGTCGAGAAGGCCGAGGCGTTCGGATCGGACGTCCGGTTCTAGCGATGGCGAGCGCAATGGCCAACAACTCCACGCGAGCTGGCTCGCGCGTCGACCCGGCCTCCGCAGGCCTCCGCCAAGCCGCCGCGAGCGCAGCAGAGCTCGTGCGCGGTGTGGCGCTGCTGTTCGCCCGCAACACCAGCGACTCGCGCGCAGGCAGCGCGCTGACGCTGCGCGCTGCGGCAGGTTTCACCTCGCCCGATGAGGCGCGCGCAGCGGCGCGTGCCGTCGAGGCGTGGGCTCGCGAGCTCGCAGAGGCGCCTGAGCTGGCCCGATCCTCGCTGCGCGCCTTCGGCCCGCGTCAGGTTTCAAGTGCAGCCGGCGTCCCGCTGCGGGTGGACGAACGCACCTGGGGCGCGCTGATCGTCGGGGGCAATGCGCCGCTCGAAGAGCGCTCGCTGGCTGCGCTCACGGCGCTCGCGCAAGGCGCTGGGGTCTGCCTCGATCACGCGCACCTCGCAGCACGCGTCGTGGCGCTCGAAAAGTCGCTCGCCGAGGGCGTGAGCGAAGCGCCCGAAGAGTCGAGCGACGAGATGCTGAAGCTCTCGGAAGCGCTGTTCGCCCAAGACATCGAGCTGCTGCGCAAGAGCGAGCAGCTCGGCAAGGTCGAGAAGCTCAAGAGCGATTTCATCGAGAAGATGTCGCGCGAACTGCGCACGCCGCTCAACAGCATCATCGAGGCGATCATCGCGGTGCTGGCCGGCGAGAACGAACAGCTCTCGGATTCGGCGAAGGATAGCCTGCGGGACGCGCTCGATGACGGCACCACCTTCCAGCGCACGCTTCAGAACATCCTCGATCTGTGGCGCATCAAGCAGGGAGAGCTGCCCGTTCAATCGCAGGAAGTGAACTTCCGCGAGGTGATCGAAGAAGCGATCTTCAGCGTGCAGGACGCGCTCGGCGATCGCCCGGTCACGATCGAACGCAGCGTTCAGGATCCCCTGCCGAAGTTCCGCACCGATCTCGCAAAGGTGAATCAGGTCCTGTTCCTGTTGCTCGACAACGCGGTGAAGTTCACGCCGACCGGAACGATCGAGATCCACGCGACCGTTGCGCGGGGACAGCTTCGCTGCAAAGTCCGCGACACCGGCATCGGGATCTGCGCCGATGACCGCCAATTCATCTTCGACGAGTTCTTCCAGGTCGAGGAAGCCAACTCGATCCGTTACCGCGGCGCCGGCCTCGGCCTAACACTCGTACGCGAGCTCGTCTCGCTGCTGGGCGGCAGTATCGAGCTCGAGAGCGAGGTCGGCGAAGGGACGTCGGTGACGTTCTCGGTGCCGGTGCAGACGATCAGCAGCTAGCCGCGCGTACCGCGGCGCTTCGCTTCAGCCCTCTTCGCCCGGCCCGTAATCCGGCTTCACGTGACCGGCGGCGATTTCGCGCAGCGCCGTCACGACTTCCTTGTTCTCGTTCGAATCGACGAGGTTGCGCGCGCCCTTGCGGAGCTGCTTCGCGCGGATAGACGCCATCTGCACCAAGTGGAAGCGGTTCGGAACCTTCGCCGTGCAGTCTTCGATCGTGATGCGTGCCATGAGGACTCCCTGCTGCCTATCGGACGGGAAAGACCGCGCAGCCTACCGAACGGCGCGCGCTGCCACAGTGCGGCCGACGCAGATTTCGCAGGCCTGGAAACAGGAAACCCCGGCCGACGAGAGCGTCAGCCGGGGTCCGAAGATTTCGAAAGCTTCTCGCAGAATTGCTTCTGCGAGAGTGCTTACTTCTTCTTCGCGGCCTTCTTCTTGCCGCCCTTTTTCTTGGCTGCCATCTGGGTCACCCCCTGGTTGATGGTTCGACCACCTCATCGGCGACCGAACCGGCGACTTGAAGGCAACTGCGCCTTCTTTCCGTCGCTGCTCTCAGCCTTTAGGGCTGGAGTTGCGAGCCAGACTAACCTCGCGTCTTCCGGGGCGTCAAGAGATAAATTCAAAAGAATCGAACTCATGGCTCGCGAAGCTGCGAATCGGTGAGCAATCGAGCCTGCGCGCTTGACGCGCGAAAAGCCGCTCTCTAAACCGTCGCGCGCTGAAACCATCGGAAGGGGAATGCGTGGGAAGCGTCGTCAAGAAGCGCCGCAAGAAGATGCGCAAGCACAAGAAGCGCAAGATGCTGAAGCGGCAGCGACACAAGAAGCGTTAACAAGCGGCGCAGCGGCTCTCAGGCACTCGCCTCCGCTTGCGCGCCGCGCTCGGCCCACCAGCGACGGATCTGGCCGACCAAGCGATTCAGCGGATGCCGCCGCGGCAAGAATCCGAGCGGCGGCCTCGAGCGTGTTCCGAGCACGCGCAGGTCCTCGTGCATCGCGCTGTTCGCGGGGTCGATCATTAGGCCGCGGCGCAGGTAACGAATCGCCTCGGCCTTGAAGCCGAACGCGAGGTGGACGCGCGCGAGGTTGTGATAGAGGTCGGGATTGAAGAACTCTTCCTTCGCGGCCGAGCGGCACAGCTCGAGCGCGCGATCGAAGCGGCGCTCGACCACACCGATCGCCAGCCCGTAGTACGACCGGTAGCGCGGGTTGGCGCGGTCGATCTGGTGCGCGGAGCGAAAGTGGTCCAGCGCAGCGGGAGCCTCGCCGCCAGCCAGCGCGTCGCGACCCTGCCGAAAGTGGTCCTCGGCGGTCACTGAAGATGAGAGCGCGTAGTCCAACGTCAGCCTCCACTTCCCGTGACCGATCTCACGGGCGAGTGGACGAGTCGCAAGCCGCATGCCGCGGGTGCTGCCAGCGGCAAGTCGATCGCGCAAGGCTCGGATGGCGCAGCGAAAATCGTGCGCGGCGTCCGCTCGTAGTGAAGTCCCTACGAGCACGAATTCGTAACCGCCGGTTACGAACTCGAAGTTCGCTCTACCAGTGTCGAGCGGGCTAGTACTCGATGATCTCGAGGATGTACCGCTTCTTCTCCTTGCCACTGGCCGCAGCCATGATCGTGCGAATCGCCGAGGCGTGAGCCCCGCCCTTCCCGATCACCTTGCCGAGATCATCCTTGGCGACGCTGAGCTCGAGCACATGTGCGTGCTCGCCAATCACTTCTTTGATTTGGACCTCGTCCGGCTTGTCGACCAGCGCTCGTACGAGGGCCTCGATGAGCTGCTTCATGCCGCTACCTCGCATCGGAGCCCCGCCCTGCTCCTACGAATTTGCAGTCTACGCCGATCATTGTGCGAGTTGGGGCGGGAATTTGCGCCAATTCTGCGCCTCGGGGGATCTACGGGGACGCGTAGCGCGCCTCCAGATAGGCGCGAATCGCAGGCGCGCCGATCTCGATCCTGCCGGTGTTCGGATCCGTGAGCCTTGGCGACGCCTTCGCACTCGCGTCCGGATCGAGCCGGTACGCGAGTTCCAGCTCGCACAGCTGCTCGCGAACGAGGCGCGCTTCAGGCGACGCTTCCGACGCCCGTAGCTGCAGTGCCGCATGGGGCGCGCGCGACGGCCGCGCCCGCATGCCGCGAGTGCCGCGCAGGGCGGAGGCGAGCGAGCCGGCGACGGAGCCGAGCACGCTCACTGCGCGCGGAGGCTCACCCGAGCCGTACTCGCACTGCAAGTAGCGCGCGATTTCCTTGGACTCGTAGAGAGCGCGCGCGGTGTTCGGATCGACGAGATACGGGAACTGCGCCTTGCCACCGAGTGCAATCACCTCCGGCCGAAAGCGCGCTCCTCCCTTCGGGCACGGGCGAATCTCGACTTCGAGGCCGAGCTCGTCCAGCGCTTCGCGCACGCGGCGACAGAAGGGGCACGCTTCGAACTCGTACAGCACGAGCGCGGCGACGGGCCGCCGGCGAAGTGCGCCCGGGCGCGGGCCGCGCGGTGCGACCAGCCACGTCGCGATGCGCGACGAAGCGAGCTCGAGCGTGAAGGCGAGCTGCATGCGTTGCTCCCTAGAAGAACCACTCGACGACGGCGAAGGCGGTCGCCTGCTGCGCCCCGAACTGCGAACGGCGCGGGCCGGCGAAGCCCTGCGCGCCGATGCGCAGCTCGAGCGAGTTCCAGCCCGTGAACGAGAACATCGGCGCGAACGCGGCGCTCTTTCCGTTCCAGTCGTAGAGCACGAGAAGGTCCGCGCGCAGCGCAGCCGTCAGGTCCGCGCCGAGCTGCACGCCCGTGGTATGCGTCGCGAGTGAAATCACGCGGCTGCCGGCGAAGCGCTCGCGCCCGTGCGGAGTCGGCGCGGGCTCGAGCGGGCCGCGCATCGCGCCGAACAGCGGCAGCAACGCGCCCGCGCGGCCGTGTCCAAAGCCGAGCGCGTTGCCGTCGTAGAGATGCTCGGCGAGCACATACAGGCCCGAACCGAGGTCGAGCGTCGTGTCGATCGAGAATACGATCTGCCAGAACTCCGGCAGCTCGCGCGGCGCAGCCTCGCCGATCATCCAGACATCGCGCGAAGGGTCGGTCCAAACCGCTTCCGTGCGCCACGCCGCCCCGCCGAGATTCCCTGAGAAGTCGGCGCCGATCGCGAACGCCTGCTCGAACACGCCCGCCACGAACGACACGTCCTTGTCGTGCAGCACGCCGTGCACGCGCAGCGCGTAGCGCGACTCGCGTAGCGCGACTCGCGTGCGGAATCGCCGGGCGCCGCGACGAGCTGCACATAGTCGAAGCCGTTCCACATCCAGCGCGCTTCGATCGCGTCGACGCCCGCGAACTCGTCGCCCTCGATCGCGAGCGGGCCGATTGCGGAGAGCCGATCGATTGGGTTCCACAGCCGGCCCGTGCCCCAGGCGAGGCGTTGCCGCCCCGCGGTGACGTGGACGCGCGCTCCCTCGTAACGCACGTAGCCGCGGTAGAGGCGATGACGCCAGCGGAAGTGGTCGCCACGGGGCGCGAGACCGAACAGCTCGATCTCGTCATCGAGCTCGAGCAAGGTGTCGGCGTCGCGCGAAAACGCGCCTTCGAACGTGTCGAGCGTGCCGGCGCGCCACTCGTGGTCGTACGCGAGCGCCGCGGACCAGCGCGCGTTCGCGCGTGCGTCGAGCGCGATTCGCGCGCGCGTGAGGCTCGTCCAGACATCCTTGTCGCCCACTGCGTCGAACGCCGAGCAATTCGCGAACTGCGCCGCGCTCGCGCACGCCGGATCCAGCGCGAGCGCTGCATTGAACGCGTCCTCGCTCGTGCCGTTGGTCGTCGTCAAGATTTCGCGCAGCGAGCCTGAGAGCTCGACCACGCGTTCGCCCGAGCGCCAGACCTCGCGCGCGCCCGCCGGGACCGCGGCGAGCAGCGACGCGAGCGCGAGTACCGCGCGCTTCACGCGCCGCGCTCGTCCGCAACGACGCCGCCATCGCGCAGGCGCACGATGCGCCGCGCGCGCTCGATAACGCGCGCATCGTGTGTCGAGAACAAGAAGGTGACGCCGCGCTCGCGGTTGAGGCGTTCCATCAGGTCGAGCAGCTTCGACGCGGCAACGGAGTCGAGGTTCGCGGTGGGCTCGTCCGCCAGCCCCACGCGCGGCGAGCTGGCGATCGCGCGCGCGATCGCGACGCGTTGTTGCTGTCCGCCGCTCATCTCGAGCGGGCGCTTGTCCGCGAGCTCGGCGATGCCCACCTCGGCGAGGGTTGCCAACGCGCGCTCGCGTCGCGCGACGGCGGCGACGCCCTGCAGCTCCATCACGAACTCGACGTTCTCGCGCGCGCTCAGCACCGGAATCAGGTTGAACGCCTGGAACACGAAGCCGAGCTTCGCGAGACGCAGCGCGGCGAGCTCCGAACGCGAGAGCAGCGACAGATCCGTCCCGTCGAGCGTGACCGTTCCGCTCGTCGGCGCGTCGAGCGCGCCGAACAGGTTGAGCAGCGTCGTCTTGCCGGAGCCGCTCGGCCCGGCGAGCGCAGTGAACTCGCCCGCCTCGATCGCGAGCGTGACGTCGCGCAGCGCCCAGGTCTCGATGCCGCGCAGCGCGTAGAGCTTCGAGACAGCGCGCGCGTCGAGCGTCGACATCACGCCTTCCGTAATGCTTCTGCGGGCCGCGTGCGCACGGCGCGCAACGCCGGCCACAGGCTCGCGAGCAGCGCCGTCACGACCGCGACCGCCAGCGGCGCCCAGACGTCTCCGCTGCGCGCCACGGGCGTGAGGCGCGTCGGCACCCCAAACGCACGCAGGCCGTCACCGAACGCCGAGAGATCGATGCCATCGCGGAGCGCAAAGATCACCGCGAAGCCGAATGCGAAGCCGGCGGCGACGCCGAGCGCGACCAGCACCACGCTCTCGGTCACCACGATCGCGACCATTCGCGCGGGCGGCATGCCGATCGCGAGCAGGACGCCGATCTCGCGCGCGCGCTCGAGCACCGACATCAGCAGCACGTTCGCGATGCCAAACGCCATCGCGACGAAGATCGCGGCATACATCACCCAGCCGATCTGATCGAAGAGCGCGATCATCGTATCGAGCATCGGCTCGAGCTCGCGCCAGGTTTCGACGCGCACGCCGGGGCCGAGCGCGCGAGCGACCTCGGCGCGTGGCGCTTCGAGCGCGCCGCGCTCGCGCGCCGCGAACGCGAGCTCGGAGATTTCGCCCGCGACCGCGAACAAGCGCTGCGCGTCGTCGAGGCGCAGAATTGCGACGGCCTCGTCGAGCTCGCGCGACGGCGCGCGGTAGATGCCGGCGACGCGGAACGCCTCGCCGGTGAGATCGCCGCGCACATCCTGCACCGCGAGCACGACCTTGTCGCCGACAGCCACGCGCAGTCGGCGTGCGAGCCCGGCGCCGATCGCGAGGCGTCGCGGCGCGTCCAGCCAGGCTCCCTCGTGGAGGAAGCTCGACAGCGTCGATACGCTGCCCTCGCGTTCGGGATCGACGCCGAGCACGCGCACCCCGACGCTCGCGAGCGGCGATTGCGCGAGGGCTTCGCCGCGGAGCCGCGGCGCGAAGCCAGCGAGCTCGCGCGCACGGGAGAGCGCGGCGAGCGACTCGGCTTCGAGCAGCCGCGCCTCGAGCGGCGCGGTGTCCTTCCAGCCCGCAGCGTGAGCCTGCAGGTCGCCGATCTCGGTGCGAATCGCCGTCTCCGCCATTTGCGCGACGAGGCCGTACTGCAAAGCCATCGCGACCAACAGGCTGCCGAGCCCGATCGCGACCGCCACCAGTACGATGGCACTGCGCCGCGGCTGGCGACCGAGCCCGCGCAAGGCGAGCCGCCACGTGCTCGCGCGCACGAGCGAGCGCGCGAACTCCGCGAGCGCGCGCGCCATCACAGGCTCCGCAGCGCGTCGACGGGACGCGCCGATGCCGCCTTGGCGGCGGGATAGAGCGCGGCGAGCAGCGCGATCGCCGTCATCAAGAGCGTCGCGAGCGCCGGGTTCCACGCCGTCAGCTGCCAGCTGATGACCGGAGTGAAGCCGAACATCTCGCTCATCTCGCGAACGTCGCCCCGGATCGGGATGGGATGGCCCTCCATGAACACCGCGGCCGGCAGGGCGAGCGCGAGGCCGAGGCCGAGGGCGAGGCCGAGCCCGCATAACAACAGCGATTCCGCGTACACCAGCCGAAAGATCTCGCGCGGCGCGAGCCCGAGCGCGAGCATCACACCGAGCTCACGTTGGCGCTCGAGCACCGACATCAAGATCGTGTTCAGGATGCCGAACGCGACGACGACGACGAGGATCCCGAGCATCGAGTAGTTCTGGGCGTTGTCGATCACGAGCAGCTGGGCGAGCTCGGGCATCACCACGGGCCACGGGTTCACGTCGAGCGGCTCGCGGGATTGCGCCGACACGGCCGCTGCGAGCGAGCGGCTCGTCTCGTCGAGCCGTGACGAATCTCGCGCGAGCAGCGCCACCTCGCTCACGCGCCCTTCGTAGGCGAAGAGCGCCTGCGCGTCGCGCAGCGTGATCAGTGCGAGCGAACGCTCGAGCCGCGGCTCGGGGGCATGAATCAGGCCGCGCACGGTGAACAGCTCGTAGGCGTTCTCGAGCGTGTAGGCGACCGTGTACGCGAGCACCTGATCGCCGAGATCGACGCGCAGCGCCTCGGCGAGCCGCTCGCCGAGGAGGATCTCGCGCTCGCCGGTTCCGAGGAACGCGCCGCGCACGACGCGCTCCGGCCACGTCGACACGCCCCCTTCGCGCACCGGATCGACGCCCAGCAGCGCCACCCCCTGCGACGCGGAGCCGTTCGAGAGCAACGCGAAGCCGTTCACGCGAGGTGCCGCTGCGGCAACGCCCGGGGTCGCGTCCACTGCCGCCGCGAGCTCCGGAGTCCAGCGCACGAAGCGTTCGAGCGTGCGGTCTTCGAGGTAGCCGGCGCCCGTCAGCTGCAGGTGGCCGGCGTGCATGCGCACGTTGTCTTCGATCATGCGCTCGTGGACACCGGTCGTGAGCGCGATCATGTGCACCACGAGCACCACCGCGAACACCACCGCCGCCAGCGTGAGCGCCGTGCGCCGCTTGTTGCGACCGATGTTTCGCCAGGCGAGCCGCAGGATCATCGCACGTCGCTCACTCGCGCCGCGTCAGGTTTCGGTGCGTGAATATCTCAGCATCGAACTTCTCGTCGAAGCGGATCGCGTTCACTTCGATCGAGGTCTCGTGGCCCGGCTTGTCGAGCGGGAGCATCGACCAGTGGTGCGGGTACTGCCGGTCGCCGACGGCACGGAAGCCTCCGAGCGTCATCACGCGCAGCTTCACGCCCGCCTCGTCGTAGTACTCCTGTCGCAGCGGCGCGAGCTTCACGGGGTCGATCCACGCGACGATGCGCCCCCAGACGACGGGTGCGCCTTCGCGCGGCCGGTACTCGATCACGAAAGCGCGCGCTCCCTGATGACTCGGTTCGACGCCCAACCAGCGGTGGTCGTAGTCGTCGAGCACCGACGACTCTCGCACCAAGTCGTCGTTGGTGAAATCACTGCCCATCCACGACTGCAACATCATCGACGGGGGAACGCGGATCGTGCGCTCGACGCGCGGCACCCAGCTCCACAAGTTCGGGTGGAGCTTCAGGAACGCGGTGCCGCGATCCTTCGCGGGCTCGAGGATGCGAATGAACGAGCGCTTCCCGCCGCGGTCGTCCCAGCTCTGGAAACGCACGCGCCGCGGTGCGGGCAGGCGCGGCGACGTCACGCTCATCGTGGCGTCGAGGAAGCTGGCTTCGCCGCGGAAGGTCGCCTCGACCTGTTCCGCCAGTGCGCGCGCGCTCGGCTGCGCCGGCGGCGGCTCGAGTCTCGCGTCCTGTGCCGCCGCCGCAGCGGCGAACGCGGTCGCGAGGCCGAGCGCGGCGAGCCTCCTCACGGCGTCCGCGTCCAGCCCCCGTGGCCGTCGCTCACGAGCTCCGAGGTCGGCCAATAGGCGAGATCGGTTTCGAGCGTAATCACTCGCTCGCGGCCATCGAGATCCGAGACATAGAGCCGCAGCGACGCGCCATCGGGCTTGCCGGCCACCGCGGCCAGGAACTCGTCGAGGCCGCGCACGCGCGCGCCATCGACGGCGAGGATTCGCCAGGTCGGCGCGAGCTCGTGCGCTTCTGCGGGCGTGCCACGCCAGCGTCCGGCCACGTAGACGCCCTCGAGCGGGAGCCCGCGCTGCGTTGCGAGCGTCGCGGGCACCTCCTGAAGCAACGCGCCGGCCCATAACACCACGCGTTCCGCCGCCGCCTTGTCTGCGAGCGCCGGCTCGAACGCGACGTGCACCAGCTCGCCCCCACGCGCGACATCGAGCGCGACCGCGCCGCGCTGCACGCTGCGTTCGAGCGCGAGCAGGCTCGTGAGCGCGACGCCGCCCTCGCGCACGACCAGGTCGCCTACGCGAAGGTTCTCCGCTGCGGGCGTTCCCGGCGTCACGCGCCGCACCGCGAGCACACGCCGCGCTTCGCCATCCGCGCGCTCGAGCTCGGCCGCGAGCGCATCCGGCAAGCCGCGCTCGCGCGCCCGGAACAGCGTGAGCGTCTCGAGCTCGGCGCCGAGCGTGCGCCAGGGCTGCTCGCGCGCCGCGAGCCAATCCAGGATCACCGCGCTCGGGATCCCGCCAAAGAACGAATTCGACGCGCCGCCCGCGTCCGTCGAGAACGAAGCCCAGAGCGCCCGCACGCGGCCCCTCTTGTCGGCGAGCACACCGCCGACGCTCGCGATCTCGTCGCTGAGCGAAGCGAGGTCGAGGTTGGTCTCGCGGAAGCGCGGAGTCTTCGGCACCGGAATCGCCGGCACGTCGATGCGCTCGATCTTCGCGCTGCGGCCGACCAGCTCTTGCTTCGGCGTCAGCGTCACGGCCCAGACTTTTTCGCCGCGCGCGAGCGGGCGCGGATCGAGCTCGGCCGAGACGAGTGCCGTCGCGCCCAACAACTTCGGATCGTACGCGACGAGCGCGAGGTTGTGCTCCGGGTGGAGCGCGACGACGCGCGCCGGGATCGCCGCCGAGCCCCCGATCACGAGCTCCGCATCGCCGACCAGAATCGGCACGGTGTCGCGATCCGTAATCACGAGACCGCGCGCCGCATCGACGACGAGCCCTGCGCCCGTGAACTGCCCGCCCTGCACGCCGTCCATCGGCAGCGCGACGTCGAAGCGCACTTCGACGATCGACCGCGCGATGCGCGGCGTCGGCCCGGGCCCTCCGGTGGCGAGGCTGACCGTGGCGGCCGGTAGCGCGTGCCGCTCGGGCGGTGCGGGCGAAGGTCGACAGCTCCACGCGGGCGCAGAATCGACGCGATCGCAGCGCTGCATCGGGAACCAGCGCCGATCGACGCGCAACACGCCAATGCGCGGCGCTCCGGTCTCACCGAGCGGGCGAAACTGCACACGCACCAGCTCGCCATCGGCGCGCTTCGCGAGCTCGCGTTCCATCTCTGCGAGGCTCGCGATCGGCACCGCGTCGAGCGCCTCGATCAACACGCCGGCGGGAATGCCAGAGCGCCCGAACGCGTAGCCCGCGGACGCGAGGTAGACGCCGCTCACGGGCATCGCGTAGGAGCGCGCGAGCTGCAGCGAGAGTGGGTTCAGCACGCCGCCGCCCATCTCGAGGAAGCTCGAAGGGGTTACGGCGTGAAGGTCGCCGACGGGAATCTCGAGCGTGAGCGGTTCGCCGCCCCGTTCGATCTCGAGCGCGACCGCCTGACCGACTTTCGCATCGAGCACCTCCTCGAGCTGTACGAAGCCCGCGAGCGCCTTGCCGTCGAGCGCGACCACGATGTCGCCGGGCTCGAGCCGCCCGTCGGCCGGACCCTCGGGCACGATCTCGTGGACGACTAGCATGCCCACCAATTCCGGCGCAGCGCGCCGTACGCGCGCCTCGGTCTGCTTGCGCAGGCCGAGGCGCTGTAGATCGTAATAAGGTTTCTGCCGAAAGACGGCTTGCAGCGAACCCCGCGACACGGGCTCGCCCGCCTGGATCAGCCGCAGCGCGCGCGCGGGCCGGTCGAGCGGCAGATAGAAGCTCGTCGCACTGCCGGTAGATCCGCCCGCGTTCAGCGCGATCACGCGGCCGAGGCGATCGACGACCGGCGAGCCCGAGGAGCCGCCCGAAGTGCTCGAGGCGGCTTGGAAGTAGAATGTATTGAAGTCGTTATAGGAACCGGCGCCGTAGAGCGGCGCGTCGCGATCGAGGCGCGCGAGCGTGCCCGCGAGGATCGAGAGCTTCTCGCCCGCGTCGTTGCCGATCACGCGCAAGTCGACGCCGACGCGAGCGGCATGCGGTGCGAGCTCGAGCGCCTCGGGCTGCATGAATTCGAGCGCCTTCGGGTCGTAGCGATAGAGCCCGAAGTCGTGCACGGGATCGCGATACACCGGAACGACTTCGACTTCTTCGTGATTCAGGAAGATCGCATGAGCCTTCACCGGACCGGGCTGCACGACGTGGCGGTTCGTGAGGATGAGCCCGCGCTTCGCATCGACGACGAAGCCAGTCGCGACGGTGGTGGACGGATCCTCGGTGTCGAACGCACGCACTGCGGAGACGCGGATCGAGACTACCGCGCGCGATACGCGATCGATCGTGCCCTCCCAGTCGTCGGCCGCGAACGCGGCGCTCGCAGTCATCAGGCACAGCGCGGCGATCGCCACACCGAGGGCATGCTTCTTCAAACGCGCTTCTCCGGAAGAATTCGCTCGAGGTATTTCCGCACGTACTTGCCGAGCACATCAGCCTCCAGGTTCACGCGCGCGCCGGGCGCGAGCGCGCCGAGCGTCGTCACTTCCAGCGTGTGTGGAATCAGCGCGACATCGAAGCCCTCGCTCTCGACGCCAACGATCGTGAGCGAGACCCCCTGCACCGTCACCGAGCCCTTCGCTACGCACTGATCCGCGAACTCGCGCGACGTCGCGACGAACAGCTGCACGTCGTCGCCGCGGCGTCGCCATTCGCGCACGCGCCCCGCCTCGTCCACGTGGCCCTGCACGATGTGCCCGTCGAAGCGCGCGCTCGCCGCCATCGCGCGCTCGAGATTGACGCGCGCTCCAGCAACGAGGTCGCCGAGCGCGGTGCGCTCCAGCGTCTCGCGGATCGCGTCGAAGCGCAGCTCGGCGTCGTGCGCCTCCACGATCGTGAGACAGCAGCCGTTCACCGCGACGCTCTCACCGAGCTTCACCTCGCGCGCGAGCGGCGAGCGCACGGCGATGCGCGTCGTCTCGCCGCGCGGCGTGACGGAGGCGACGTCGGCCAGCGCTTCGACGATGCCAGTGAACATGGTACGAGCGCTCCGGATCGAGTGTTATCGCAGCCCCGCAAGCGAAGCGCGCAGCGAGGCGAAGCCGAGCGAAGTCAACCCGCTAGGCCGCGTGTTTGCCGAAGCGGCGCTCGATCTCGCGCAGCATGGAATCGCGCACGAGGGGGTATTTCGCGTCGAGCTCGATCGGCGGGTTCGGGAAGCGTGATTCGACGCCCTCGATGCGCATCTCGTGATACTTCAGCTTGAAGTCGATGAACTTGAGACCGTGCGCGGTCGAGATCACGACGACGCGGTCGCTCTTCTGGATCGTGCCGTTCGCGACGAGCTTCTCCATTGCGGCGAGCGCGACACCCGTGTGCGGGCAGTTGAAGAGGCCCGTGCGATCGGCGCGCGCGGCGGCCTCGGCAAGCTCGGCTTCGCTCGCTTCCTCGACGATGCCGTCGTAGCGCTGGATCGCGTCGACGGCCTTCTCGTAGCTGACCGGGTTCCCGATTTGGATCGCGCTCGCGAGCGTCGGCCGCGCGGCGATCGGCTCGAACGTCTCGAAGCCGCGCTTGTAGGCGCGGTAGAGCGGGTTCGCGTTCTGCGCCTGCGCGCACACGATGCGCGGTCGCCGCGTAACGAGCCCGAGGTCGACGAGCATGTCGAGCCCCTTCGCGAGCGCCGAGACGTTCCCGAGATTGCCGCCGGGGATGATGATCCAATCCGGCACTTCCCAATCGAATTGCTGGATGATCTCGATCCCGACCGTCTTCTGGCCCTCGATTCGGAGCGAGTTCATCGAGTTCGCGAGATAGATGCCGTCCTTCTCTGCGATCTGCTTCACGATCTCCATGCAGCCGTCGAAATCGGTGTCGAGCGCGAATACGATCGCGCCGTTCGCAACCGGCTGGATCAGCTGCGCGATCGAGATCTTGCCGCGCGGAAGGAACACGATCGACGGGATCGCCGCGGCGGCGGCATACGCGGCGAGCGCCGCGGAGGTGTCGCCGGTCGAGGCGCAACCGACGGCGCGCACCGCCTTCCCGCGCGCGCGCATCTCCTTGACCATCGAGACGAGCACGGTCATGCCGAGATCCTTGAACGAGCCCGTGTGCGTGTTGCCGCAGAGCTTGATCCAGAGATCCTCGAGGCCCAGCTCACGGCCGTAACGATCGGCCCAGAACAAGTTCGTGTGGCCCTCGTACATCGAAACGACGTTGTCTGGCTCGATCTCCGGGAGCACCCACTCCTTCTTGCCCCACACGCCCGAGCCGTACGGCCACTCGCTCTTGTGCTGCCGCGATTCGAATAATTCCTTCCAGCGATTTCCGGAAGTGCGCTTCAGCGCCTCCATGTCGTGCACGACTTGCAAGAGGCCGCCATTGCGATCGGTGTAGACGATTTCGTCGAGGCCGTAGCGCTCGCTCGGGTTCGCGAGGCTCTGGAACCACGCGCTGTGTCGAGGCTTGGCAGGCATGCGAGCAGTATTCCTAATGCCGCTGCCGAGTGCCCGCGTTGCAGGC
>JANNKN010000316.1:0-3773 GCA_031396315.1 Deltaproteobacteria bacterium | reverse complement strand
GCTGGTGTGGGAGGATCTGAAGGCGGCGCTGGAGAAGAGTAAGGGCGTGTGACCGCCGTCGGCGAGCTACCGGTTCCTCAGTAGATACGTATCGCGACCCAACCGCCGGACCTTCAGACCGAAGGCGGTGTATCCCGCGCGCCCCGGCTTGTGGAGCCGCGCCTCGACGTCGAGCGCCGATCGTGAGGTGTTCGTCACCGCGAATGAGATCTCGAACGAATCGTCAGGCGAAGCCTTGCGGAGCTCGTCGGCAACAAAGCCGACTACCGATTGGAGCGTGTAGTCGAGTTCACCAATGAGTACGGAGTTGCCTCGCAGGGTCCGCGTGAGTGCCACGAGGATTCTCCAGGGCGAGAATCGCGGCTCCAGGGCTTGCAGGCGCGTTTCGATCGCTCCGTAGATCGGTTCGCCGAGCTGGCGGAAGACCAGATCGGACGGATCGCCCTCTCCCACCTACGGCCGCTCCGGCACGCTCGCGCTCTGCTTCGCCCGAAACTCCTCGAGCTTCTTCCGCACCGCGGGATCTCGTCCCGCGAGGATTGCGCCCGCGAATAGTCCCGCGTTCTTCGCGCCGCTCTTGCCGATCGCGAACGTGGCGACCGGAATCCCGCCCGGCATCTGCACGGTGCTGAGCAGCGCGTCGAGGCCTTGCAGCGGCGACGAATCGATCGGCACGCCGAGGACGGGCAGCACGGTGTGCGCGGCCGTGACGCCCGCGAGGTGCGCCGCGGCGCCGGCGCCGCAGATCACGACCTCGATTCCGTTCGCCTCTGCGTCCGCGAGGAAGCGCGTCAGACGCTCTGGCGTGCGATGCGCGGAGATCACGCGCACGTCGCTCTCGATGCCGAGCTCCTTGAGCGCGTCCTCGGCCGCCTTCATCACGTCGTAGTCGTTCGCGCTGCCCATCAGGATTCCCACTCGCGCTGCCACGGCTGCTCCTTTCGCTGCGAAGGCGAAGCACTCTACGCTACGCGCCCGAGAGCGGGGAGAGGTCATGCGCGCAGTCGTCTCGAGAACGCCGGGCGAGCTGGTGGTCGAGGACGTGCCGGAGCCGAAGCCGGGCCCTGGGCAAGCCGTGCTGCGGGTGCTCGCGTGCGGCATCTGCGGCAGCGATCTGCATCTGCACCAACACAAGCTGCTGCCGCCAGGCTCGATCATGGGCCACGAGTTCTGCGGCGAGGTGGTCGAGGCCGCGGGCGCGCTGCGAGCCGGCGATCGCGTGTGCGCGATCCCGAATCTCTCGTGCGGCGCCTGCGACCGCTGCCGCTCGGGGCTCGGTGCCTATTGCACGACGCAAACGCCGATCGGCCTCGGACTCCCGAACGGCGCGTTCGCGGAGTACGTCGCGATCGCTGCGCACGAGGCAGTGCGCGTGCCCGAGAGCGTGAGCACCGATCTCGCCGCGCTGGTCGAGCCGCTCGCGGTGGGCGTGCACGCGGTGAATGCGAGCCGCATGCGGCGCGGCGACCGCTGTCTCGTGGTGGGCGCGGGCCCGATCGGGCTCGCGATCGCGCTCTGGGCGCGCCACTTCGGCGCGCGCGAAGTGATCGTCTCCGAGCGCGCGGCCGGCCGGCGCGCGCTCGCGGAGCAGCTCGGCGCGACGCGCGTCGTCGATCCGGTGAACGAGGATCTGAGCGCCGTGCTCGAACGCAGCGCACCGGGCGGGCCGGATCTCGTGTTCGAGGCGGTCGGCGCGCCCGGGCTGATCGCCGACTGCGTCGCGCGCGTGCGCTTCCGCGGCCGTGTGATCGTCGCGGGCGTGTGCCTCGACGCCGACGCGATCACGCCGCTCGCGGGCATCGTAAAGGAAGCGCAGCTGCAGTTCGTGCTCGCGTACGAGAAGGACGATTTCCAGTACACCCTCGACATGCTCGCGCAGGAGCGCATCGACCCGAGCGCGCTGATTACGGAACGCGTGGGACTCGCGGGCGTGCCGGCGGCGTTTGCTGCGCTGGCGACGCCGCAAGGCCAGGGCAAAGTGCTCGCGTGCCCGACGCTGTGAAACGCCCGCCGATCTCTCCGGCGACTGTGCTGTGCGGAATCCTCCTGCACCCCGCTGGCCACACGCGCTCGCCTGCGCTGCACAATGCCGCGTACGCCGCACTCGGCATCGACGCGGTGTATCTCGCGTTCGACGTGGCGCCCGGCGAGCTCGGCGCCGCGATCGCCGGCGCGCGTGCGATGCGTGTAAGCCAGCTCGCGATCTCGATCCCGCACAAGCAGGCCGTGATCGCGCACCTCGATCGCGTCGATGAGACGGCGCGCGCGATTGGCGCGGTGAACACCGTGACGCGCGCCGGCGACGCGCTCGTCGGCAGCAACACGGACTGGGTCGGCATCGCGCGCGCGCTCGAGCGCGAGACGGCGCTCGCGGGAAAAACGGCGGTGGTGTTAGGCGCTGGTGGCACCGCACGCGCGGCACTCTTCGCACTCCGTGAGCGCGGCGCGCGCGCGATCGTGCTGAACCGCACGCCCGGCAAGGCCGAGGCCATCGCGCGCGAGCTCGGCGCCGAGCGCACGGGCGCGCTCGAGGATCTCGCGGCGATCCCCCACGACGTGCTGATCAACACCACGAGCGTCGGGCTTCGCGGCGATGCGTCGCCCGTCGCAGCGGATGCGCTGCGCGCCGGCAGCGTGGTGCTCGACGCCGTCTACGACCCTCTCGAGACGCGCCTGCTGCGCGACGCCAAGGCGCGCGGAGCAAAGCCGATCAGCGGCAAATGGATGCTGATCGAGCAAGCCCGCGAACAGCTCCGCCTCTGGACCGACCGCGAGATCGACGCCGCCATCCTGTCAGACGCGTTCGACAGTGCCGGTGTGAGCTAGAGCGCGACCCGTGCCGGAAACGCCAATCGCACGCGCCTCAGCGAATGCGCGACCGAGCACAATGCCTGACGCACCCCAGCAAAATGCGCGGACGACCCCGATCTGCACCGCCCCGCTCACTCGAGTCGAGCTACGCAAGCGAAGCGCGCAGCGGAGGCGGAGTCCTCGACGCCGAAGCGAAGTAAAAAAGGAGAAAAGCAAACCCCGAAGCAGCGCAGGAGCGCTACCGCGGCGCACGCCCCCTACTTCAACTTCGCCTCCTTGTACGTGACATGCTTCCGAGCCACCGGGTCGTACTTCTTAAACTCCAGCTTGTCCGGCGTATTGATGCGGTTCTTGCTCGTCGTGTAGTAGTGACCCGTGCCTGCGGTCAACTCGAGCTTGATCTTTTCGCGCTTGCTCTTCTTCGCCATCGCTGGCTCTCTCCCTGTTCGGCTTCGCTCGCCTCGCGGTGCGCTGCGCGCCCGCGCTGAATCGCGTGCTTGCTACTTCTTCGGCTCGGCGACGAGCTCGCCGCTCTTCTTGAACACGCGCACCTTCTGGCCGTCGCGCAGCTCGAACTTCACGCGGCCCGGCTTGCCCGTCTTTGGATCGACGAGCTGCACGTTAGAAACGTGGACGAACCCCTCGCGCTCGATGATGCCGCCAGCGGGGTTCTTGCGGCTCTTCTGGGGCTTCAGATGCTTCTTCTGCACCCGCACGCCTTCGACCCGCACGCGGTCAGCCGCGGGATCGACCTCGAGCACGCGACCCTGCTTCTTGCTCTTGCGTTCCTTGCCGGCGATCACCTGAACCAGGTCGCCTTTGCGAATGCGCTCTGCCATCGAAAATTCCTTCGCGAACGTGGGGCGGCGGGACGCCCGATCCTGCTGGGGACCGCCGCTTCGGGCGGGCTGCGCATCCGGGCGGACCAGCCGGCGACGGTGGGCGACCAACTTCTCGTGGCG
>JANNKN010000160.1:0-1804 GCA_031396315.1 Deltaproteobacteria bacterium | reverse complement strand
GGTCGACGCCGCGATCATCGGCGTCGAGAACGTGCACCGCAGACTCGCGGCGTGGGAGCGCGAGGGATCGGCGGGCGCGCGCACTGCGGTGATCGTCAAAGCGTTGCAGGAAGTCGGGCCGAGCCTGTTCTTCGCGCTGCTGGTGATTACGGTCTCGTTCCTGCCGATCTTCGCGCTCGACGGCGAAGCGGGGCGGCTGTTCAAGCCGCTTGCGTTCACCAAGACTTACGCGATGGGCTTCGCCGCGATTCTCTCGGTGACGCTCGCGCCGGCGCTGGCCGTACTCGCGATTCGCGGCCGCATCCCGCACGAAGACGATCAGCGCTGGCAGGCGGCGCTCGCCCGCGGTTACGCGCGCATCGTGCGCGGCGTCGTGCGGCGCCGCCGCGTCGTGATTGCGGCCGCGCTGCTCCTGGTCGCTGCGACCGTGCCGGCGTTCTTGTCGCTCGGTCGCGAGTTCATGCCGCCGCTCGACGAGGGCACCCTGCTCTACATGCCCACGGGCACGCCGGGCATGTCCGCGACCGAGGCCGCGCGAGTGCTGCAGCAGATGGATCGCGAGCTGCGCGCGATCCCAGAGGTCGCACGCGTGTTCGGGAAGTCCGGCCGCGCGGAGACCGCGACCGATCCCGCGCCCCTCGAAATGTTCGAGACCATCGTCCAGCTGAAGCCGCGCGCCGAATGGCGCGCAGGCCTCACCCAGAGCGCGCTGATCCGCGAGATGGAGGAGAAGCTGCGCTACCCCGGCATGCCGAATTTGTTCTGGATGCCGATCCAGACGCGCACCGAGATGCTCGCGACGGGGTTGCGCAGCGCGGTCGGGCTGAAGGTGTTCGGGCCGGACGCCGCTTCGATCGAGGCGGCGAGCGTCGCGGTCGAACGCGCGCTCGCGAGCGTCGCCGGCACTCGCAGCGCGGTCGCCGAACGCCTGACAGGTGGGCTCTACCTCGACGTCGCGCTGCGACGCGACGCGCTTGCGCGCCATGGGCTCTCGGTTGCGGCGGTGAACGACGCGGTCGAGATCGCGCTCGGCGGCGTGGTCGCGTCGCAAGTGCTCGAGGGTCGCGCGCGGTACCCAGTGCAAGTCCGCTACGCACGCGACTTCCGCGAGGACCCGGTCGCCCTCGCACGCCTGCTCGTCGCGACGCCGCGTGGCGCGCAGATCCCCCTCGGCGAGCTCGCGGACGTTGCCTTCGCTACCGGCCCTGCGTTCGTGCGCAGCGAAGGCGGGGAGCTGCTCGGCACGATTGCAGTCGGCGTCGCGGGCCGGCCCGTCGTCGACTACGTCGAGGATGCGCAGCGCGCGCTCGCGGCGACCGTGACGCTGCCGCCTGGCGTGCGCATCGTGTGGGCTGGGAAGTATCAGGCGTGGGAGAGCACCGTCGAGCGTTTGCGACTGGTCGTCCCGATCACGCTCTTGCTGGTCGCGCTGCTGCTGTATTGGAACACGGGCTCCGCGATCGAGACCGGGATCGTGCTGCTGGCGGTGCCTTTCTCGCTCGTCGGCGCAGTCTGGTTGTTATTCGCACTCGGCTACAACGTCTCGACGGCGGTCTGGGTCGGCGTGATCGCGCTGCTCGGTCTCGACGCGCAGACCGGCGTCGTGATGCTCCTCTACCTGAAGCTCGCCCACGGCCGCCGCGCCGCAGAGGGGCGGCTCCGCAGCGCGGCCGACCTCGAGGACGCAATCGTCGAGGGCGCCGCGCACCGGATCCGCCCGAAGCTCATGACCGTCGTGGCCATGACGGCGGGCCTCCTCCCGCTCCTCTGGAGCGACGGCGTGGGAGCGGACGTCATGAAGCGC
>JANNKN010000152.1:0-1085 GCA_031396315.1 Deltaproteobacteria bacterium | reverse complement strand
CGCGATGGCCGACGGCAGCAAGGATCGATACTTCCAGGGCGACGTCGAGGACAACCGCAAGCTCGTGCCCGAAGGCATCGAGGGGCGCGTGCCGTACCGCGGCAGCCTCTCGAGCAGCATCCATCAGCTGCTCGGCGGTCTGCGTGCCGGCATGGGTTATTGCGGCGCGGCGACGCTCAGCGACTTGCGCTCGAAGGCGCGCTTCGTGCGCATCTCTCAGGCCGGCCTGGTCGAGAGCCACGTGCACGACGTGATCATCACCAAGGAGGCTCCGAATTACCGGATTGACTGATCCGGCGGACGCGGCCGCACGGCCCAGCTTTCGCGGCCCCTGAAGGTCGCTCCCCAACAACTCCAAACTCGGCGGTTCCCATCGGCTGCCGGCGAGAGCGACCTGCGACATGACCGCCTCCGCCCATGGCGATCGCATCCTGATCCTCGATTTCGGCGCGCAGTACAGCCAGCTGATCGCGCGCCGGATCCGCGAGCAACGCGTCTACTGCGAGATCCAGCCGCCGAATTGGCCGCTCGAGAAGATCCGCGCGTTCGCGCCCCGGGGCATCGTGCTGTCCGGCGGGCCGTCGAGCGTTTACGCCGAGGGCGCGCCGAGCGTCGACCGCGGCATCTACGCGCTCGGCGTGCCGGTGCTCGGGATTTGTTACGGGCAGCAGCTGATGGCGTACCAGCTCGGCGGCGTCGTCGAGAAGGCGGACGCGCGCGAGTACGGGCGCGCGGCGCTGCACGTCGAGCAGCCGCATCCCTTGTTCGAGGGCTGGGGCAGCGCCGATCACAACGTGTGGATGAGCCACGGCGACCGCGTGCTGCGCCTGCCGCCCGGCTTCGAGGTGATCGCCACCAGCGAGAACTCGCCCTTCGCTGCGGTCGCACACAAGAGCGACCCGATCGTGGGCGTGCAGTTCCATCCGGAGGTCGTGCACACCGAGGCGGGCGGCCTGATCCTGCGCAACTTCGCGCGCGGCATGTGCGGCTGCACCGGCGTCTGGACGCCCGCCGCCTTCGTGGAGGACGCGATCGCGCGCGTGCGCGAGCGGGTGGGCGACAAGCGCGTGATCTGCGGGCTGTCG
>JANNKN010000144.1:0-7764 GCA_031396315.1 Deltaproteobacteria bacterium | reverse complement strand
CGATCGAGCACGGGCCGCCGGTGCTGGCGGACGCGCCGGTGAACGACACTGAGCTCGCGATTCGAGACCAGCCGATCGGGATCGCGGATGCGTTCGCGCGGCTCGCACGCAACGTCGAGGCCGGCGGACAGCATCCGGCGTCGGGCAAATTCTTCGCGTACCTCCCGGGCGGGAACCTGTACGAAGCCGCGCTCGCAGATTTTCTCGCTGCGGTGGGCGGGCGCTACTCCGCGCGCTCGGTGGTCGCGGCGGGCGCGGTGCGCGTCGAGAACACCGTGCTGGCGTGGCTCGCGCGCATGCTCGGGCTGCCTGAGAGCTCCGCGGGAAATCTCACGTCGGGCGGGAGCCTCGCGAACTTCATCGCGATCGTGACGGCGCGCGAGGCCGCGCAAGTGCGCTCCGTGAACGTGCCGCGCACGGTCGTGTACGCGACCGAGCAGGCGCACCACAGCCTCGCGAAGGGCCTGCGCATCGCGGGCCTCGGCGAAGCGCTGCAGCGCCGCGTGCCGATGGACGTGCACTACCGCATGGATGCCGCCGCGCTGGCTGCGCAGATCGCGGCGGATCGCACCAGCGGCCTAACACCGTGGCTGCTGCTCGCGAGCGCCGGCACCACCGATACAGGCGCCGTCGACCCGCTGTCGGCGCTCGCGGAGATTGCCGCGCGCGAGCGCGTGTGGCTGCACGTCGATGCTGCCTACGGAGGCATGTTCGCGCTCACCGCCGACGGTAAGCGCGCGCTCGCGGGCATCGAACGCGCGGACTCGGTGGTGGTGGATCCGCACAAAGGCATGTTCCTGCCGTGGGGCGTTGGCGCGGTGTTGTGCCGGGATCGCGAGGCGATGCGCGCCGCCTTCGCGTTCGAAGCGAACTACATCCCCGAGCGCGTCACCGCGGAGAGCGAGATCTCGCCCGCCGAGGTGTCGCCCGAGCTCTCGCGTCCGTTCCGCGGCCTGCGCGTGTGGCTGCCGCTCGCGCTGCTCGGCGTGCGCCCGTTCGCTGCAGCGCTCGAGGAGAAGCTGCTGCTCGCGCGCCACGCGCATGCGCAGCTCGCTGCGGCGCCTGGCTTCGAAGTAGGCCCGGCTCCAGACTTGTCGTTGTTCTTGTTCCGCCTCGCGGGCGGAGGCGCGGGAGCCCGGAACGCTCGTAACCAGCGCTTCGACGCGGCACTGCACGCAGACGGCCGCGCCGCCTTCTCCGCGACCGAGATCGCCGGGGAGCGTTGGCTGCGCATGGCGATCCTCGGCGCGCGCACGCATCTGCGCGAAGTCGACGACTCACTGGCAGTTCTCAGGCAAGTCGCTTCGAAGATCGCTTGAAGCGGAAACCCGGCAGGCGGCGGCTTTCGGCCTGCGCCGTAATCGCTAGAAGTTGCGCGGGGCGTGGGCCGCACGCCGATGGGAGAGGCGTGGACCCGTTCGGCGTCACCTGCGACCTGCGCCTCTACGTGCCGCGCCTCGGCAGCGAGGCCGCGTTGGCCGCGCTGCGCGAAGGCTTCGCGCTCGAACGCGGCGTGAGCGTGCTTTCGGGACCGCCCGGCCTCGGCAAGACCACGGTGCTCCACCTGCTCGCAGCGCGGCTCGCGCCCGCGCGCTGCGTACACCTCCCGTATGCTGCGCTCGACATCGAAGAGCTCGCCCACTGGGCGCTCGCGTTGTTAGGCGAAGAAGTTCAGCCCGAACGTGCGACCATCGCGCTCGCCGCGGCTGCGCGACGCGACCCGAGCGCGCCCCTCGTGCTGCTCGTCGACGACGCGAGCGCACTCTCGCCGGTGACCGCGCGCGCGCTGCGCGAGCTCGTCGATGCCTTGAGCGGCGCGCTGCGCGTCGTCGCTGCGGTGGTGGACGACAGCCGCGCCAGCGTCGCCATCGCCGCGCTGGGAGACGGCGTACTCCACGTGCGCCTGCGCCACGCGCTCGCGGCGAGCGAAGTGCGCGCCTACGTGCGGGGCCGCATCGAGCGTGCCGGCGCGAACGAGCTCGACGAGCGGCTGCGCGACGAACACCTCGAATGGCTCGCCGCCGAATCCGCGGGCGTGCCGAGAGTGGTGAACACGCTCGCGACGCTGCTGTTGCGACAGCCCGAGGGCAGGGCGCCGCTCGCCCTCACGGGCGAGGCCGTCGAAAGACCAGGCGCCCAGCCGGGGGCGACGCCGTTCGCGACCGCGACCGCGCTCGATTCCGACGACGATCGCAGTGGCAACGACTCGAGCGCCCAGACCCGTGGCGACCACGCGCCACCGCGCCCGCGCGCGCCGCTCGTTGAGGCAGTGCATGCACTCGGCACCGAAGCGCCGCTGCGTTCGCTCGCGCCGCGAAGGCGCCGCCGGCTACGCCGCACCCGCGGCTGGTATTGAGCGCCGAGCGCGCGACTTTGGTCGACACTGCTAGGCCGAGCGGCTACCCAGTGCGCTCGGTCGGGCCGTGGCGCAGCCTGGTAGCGCACCTGAATGGGGTTCAGGGGGTCGCAGGTTCGAATCCTGTCGGCCCGACCAGCACAGTCCGTGGCTCGGGCAGTCGCCTCGCGCGCGTTCCCCTCAGCCCGTGCGCCCAGACTCGAGCCACGCGGCGCAATCCGGCGTCAACACGCGCCGCTTCGCTGCCTCGTAGAGCGCGAGGTCGTCCGCGTCGAGCACGTCGCGCCAGCGGCCGTTCGTGCCCTTGAAGAAGAATCGCTTCGCGCCGCCCTCGAAGAACCCGCGCAGCGGGTCTTCGCCTTCGAGCGCCTTCTCGCGCATGCGGTCGAGTTGGGATTCGCGCACGACGCGCTCGCATTCCGCGTCGTCCAGCGGCACGTCGAGGAAGTCGGCGATCCGGTGGACCTCGGCGGGTAGGTCCGCCTTGAGGTCGTTGTAGTGGACGAAGAGCACGTTCTGGCACTCGCGGTGCGGCCAATACGTCGCGGTGTGATGGAGGTTCCCCCACCACGGATAGCCGTCGGACTCCCACGCGAAGGAGCCGCGGCTGATCCAGTTGCGCCAGAGAGACTTCACGTCGCCGTCGAACCGTTCGAAGCGCGGCAACTCAGGATCGTCGTTGAAGCGTTCGAGGGCGGCGTCCGTGTAGGCCGCGTAGTGATTGACGAGCGACATGAAGACGTCGCGCGCGTCCCGTGCGACGACGACGTACTGGGCGCCTTCCCGGTACGGCAGTCCGTCCGCCGGGAGGTGGGATTTGAGGAAGCGGCGATGCGTTTGCGCCGCGACCATGGGCGCCATCACGTCGAGCGGGAGGTGGACGCGCGCGTCGACCCACGGCGAGGCCATCGGCGTCGGCGGCGGGTTCGGAACGTCCCGCAGCAGGAGTTGGCCCACGATGTGCTGGGTCCAGGTCGTGCCGGATTTGTACGAGGTGGTGATCACCACGTCGCCGTCACGCGGATCGATCGCGTCCCAACGCGTCGAGTCGAGGTGGTGATTCTTGTAGATGCGCGTTCGCTGCCAGCCAGTCAAGCGAGTCCCCCGGGTGGGAGGCTACATGCTCGTTCGCCGAACCGCGTGACCGCCCAGGTGCGCGAGGCGCTGCTCGAAGCGCTCGACTGCAAAGGCGGCGCGGCGTACTTCGAACGCCTTGCGGATGAGCATCCGCAGGCGTGCGCGGCGCTCGTGGGAAAGCTGATCCCCAGCGAAATCCGCGCCGAGGTCGAGACCGCGCGCGAGAACATCCTGATCGTGCGCGACTACACGAGGCTCCCGACGGAAGGCGACCGGCTCGCCTCGGAGTGAGGCGGGCCTGTTGAGATAGCGGCGACTAGCGGCGAAGTCTGCCCCGTGGAACGTGCGCGCCGCCGGTCCTGAGCGGTGTGCCACTCGGTGTGCCGACGCGTCTTGCGGGCGGCGCGGCCGTTCGTTCTCGCGAGTGCGCGGGCGCGGTGCTCGCGCTCGCGGGATCGCGTGAGAATTGGCTTCAGGGGGTCGCAGGTTCGAATCCTGTCGGCAGGACCAGCAGTTCGCTCACCGCGTCCCTCGCTTGGTGGGCCGGCGGTGTGTGAACCGCCCGGTTTGCGGGCGAGGGACGACGCCGGACGAGCACTGCTTCTGGGCGATCTGCCTTGGCCCGCTTCCGCAGGCAGACGAGCGGAGTCTTCGGGTTCTCCGAGTTCCTGGCCGGTCTGGTCCTTTGCTCTGCGTCACGCCGCACGCTCGGGAGCCGCGGTTAGCCCCCGGCGCCGCGATGCGGCGGCGCTGGTAGGCTTTAAGGAGAGCGCCGTTCTTCCGAACCTTTGCCCGGGGGCACTTTCATGGCCAAGGCGAAGGGCACGACGCTCTCGGGGATGGTCCGCTTCCTGCGCCGACACAAGGAGCAGGCGAAGCGACATTTGGCTCCGGATCTGCACGGCTACCTGGAGGAGCGCATCCACGAGTCGCGCTGGTATCCGGAGGAGCACTTCCTCGCGCTCGTAGGCGCAATGGTCTCGCTGATGCCCGGTGCCCGCGAGGCGAATCTCGAAGCGCTCGGCGCGACCGCGGCGCGCGAGCACCTGGAAGGGATCTACTCGCACCTCTCAGGCGACGGCAAGGCCGTGGCGCCGTCCACGACGCGCGCGTTCGCGCTCTGGTCGAGCCAGCACGACACGGGTCGCTTCGAGGTGAAGCGCATCGGCCCTGGCGAGGTCGAGATGATCATCCGCGATTTCGGGCACCCATCCGCCGAGATGTGCTCGATCTTCACGGGGTATTGCGCAGAGCTGTTCCGCTTCGAGGGCGCTCGCGATGTCGTCGCCGCGAAGCACTCCTGCGTGCGCCAAGGTGCGCCCCACTGCACCTGGCGTGTGACTTACGACCCGGCGGGCGGGCGCGACTGACCACGCGTGCGGAGCGCTCCGGCGACTCTCGGTTGCGCCCGACCCGCACTGCAATTCGCGCCGGCGACACCGTCCTCAGCGCAGCGGCCCGAAGGGCGCCCATTGATTGCCCCCGTCGCTCACCGCGACGGCGATCAGGAATTTCCCGCGCGCAGCGGCGAGCTTGGTCTTCAGCTTCAGCGTCAGCTGCGCGCCGGGCGCCACGGTCGGGAAGTGATTGACGCGAACCAGCGTGTCTCCCCCATTGTGCGGGTCGGAGTCGGCTCCGATGACGGTATTGACGGAGATCGTCATCGGGACGTTGCTGGGGTTCAGGATGCGCAGCTTCGCCTTGATCTTGCACGTGCCCGTGCTCGCCTTGCACTTGGACTTGAAGCTCGACCAGGAGACCTGTGCGGGCGGGGGCGGTGGCGGCTCGGGCGGAGGCGGCGCGAACACCGGAAGCGCGATCACGCTGAAGTATCCCTGCGCGCCGCCGCGGGCGTCGACCGCGACCGCGAAGGTCTCGTTCGCCGTCGCGTGGAATTCGACTTGGCTCGTCAGCGCGCCCTGCGCGTTGTCGTTCTCCGCGACGAGCGTGAGTTGGTCGACGCGATTCCCGCGATACACCGCGAGCAGAGTGTCGAGGGAGTCCCGCGTCGAGATCGAAAAATCACCGGAGCTCGGCGCCGTGAACGTGAACCAAACCGAGCGCCCACCGACTTCGCCCGCATGCGCGGGCTCGCCGGGCTCCGTCGTCGCGCGGTACGTATCGCCGTAGGCGGACTCGTGGAGCGCGCTCATCGGCTGCGCATTCGCGAAGTCGTCGTTCTCTGGCGGAATCAGGGGCGTCTCGATCTGCGTTTGCCACGAACAGTCGTAGGCGTCGCCCGTGTCGTCTCCGAAGACGCGGATGTAGTACGTGCCCGAGCTCGGCAGGATGCGCAGCAGGCGATCGTCCGGCTGGCCCACGGTCGAGCCGACGACGTTGCCGGCCGCACCGAGCAGCTCGAAGTCGATCAGGTTCTGGAACCCGCACGAGATCCGCAGCACGCGCCGCGTTCGGGGCACGTTGATTAGGTAGTAGTCGTCGTCGAACTGGTACGGCGTGCTGCTGGCGACGCGGGAGAACTCTGTGAAGTCGTAGGCCGAAAAGTCGGACGCGGTCGCGAGGGAGTCGTTTTCCTCGTAGGCGTCGTCGCCGCCGTAGGGGACGGGGTACGCCTCGAACCGAAGCGCGTAGTCGACCTCGCCGTCGTCGCCCTGTTCCCCGACGACGACGTAGTAGGTGCCCGCCGGCAACCAGTCCTGGTCCGCGCGCGTGCGGTCGATGCGCGCCAAGCTCGGATTGAGGCCCGCGCCGGAGTGTTCGATCACGGTGCCGTCGCTCGCGAGCAGCCACATCTCGAGCGTGTGCGGCGTGTTCCATGGGGAAGGCTGCGCGTCGATCGTGACGACCGTGAGTTGGTCGAGCGTGAAGACGGAGTAGTCCTTGTCGCCTGCAGGCGAGATCGTGTGGCTCTCCGCCTGCCATCCGCCCGGAACCGGCACCGCTTGCTGCGGCGAGTCGTCGGGCTCGTAGACGTCGGGGCCGGGGTACGAGATGATCCCGAGCATCACGTCGTACGAACGGATTTCGGCGTCGCCGCCCGACTCTTCGATCGACACGTAGTACGTGCCCGCCGGCAGGGGATCGCCGCCGGCCCTCGAGCGCTGGATCGTCGAGTGCGGCGTGCCTCCGTAGTCGTCGTTGACTTCGATCACTGCGCCTTGCGCGTCGTAGAGCGTGAGCAGCGTGTCGTCGCCGGGGTCGATCGGAATCGCAACGATCGTCACGTCGGCGGGCAAGCTCAGCGTGAACGTTCGGAAGTCGATGTCGCTCGCGGGCGCGATCGAATGCGTCTCGGGCTGGCCGAACAATGGGCGCGCTTGCGCCGGCGAGTCGTCGGGCTCGTAGAAGTCTCCCGGCGACGGGCCGTTCTGCGCGTAGATCGTTCGGATCGCGAAGACGTCCTCGCTGCCGAGGCCGCCGACGGGCCCGCTGTAGTACGGGTACATCACGGCCGACGGGTCGTCGGAGTGGCCGAGGCCGAGCGCGTGGCCGACCTCGTGCAGCGCGACGCTGTACACGTCGACGTCCGCGCCCACGCGCCACGTCTCGTCGTCGTCGAAGTGAACGTCGCCCGCCTCGGGCTCCGGGTTCGGGGGCGCCGGCAGGGACGCGTGCGCGATCGCTTGGCCCGGCCCGTCGAACGGACTGCTGTCGCCGTGGTTGCCCGTCGCCCAAAGGAAGTCGAGCGAGCGCGGCTCGCGAGCGGAGACGGCGGGAGCCCACGTGACCTGCGCGACCGTGCTCCAGGTCGAGAGAGCGCGGATGACTTCGCTCTGCTCGTTCGGAACGTCGAGCGTGCCGTTCACGAAGAAGTAGTGGAGCGCAGCGCTGCCCAAGCCCGGGCCATCCCAGCCGTCGGAGCTGATCGAGTAGTTCGGCACCGCAGCGCCTTGCGCGAGCGCGCCCATGCACATCACGACGGGCTGGTTCTGCTCGATCGCGGCAGACGCGGCGTAGATGAAGCTCACCTCGTCTTGTGCGGCGAGCGAGCCGAGCGCGCTCGCGTCGATCTCGACGTGGAGCGTCGTCGCGCGCAGGTAGCTGTTAGGAATCTCCCGTCCGCCCGCGCGGCGGATCACGGCGAGCGCCGTGGTGCGCGGCACGTCGGGGAACACGTCCACGAGCACGCTCAGGTTGCGCGCCCGATGCTCCGCCCGCAGCGAGACCTTGTCCGTCGGCGCTAGCGAGCCGACCCAGCGCACGCCGGGCGCCGCGCTCGGGTCCGCGCCGGCAGGCACCCACGCCGACACCGCATTGCGCGGCACCGCCTCGAGCACTCGGATGCCCCGCGCGCGCACACCCGCGAGCGCTTCCTTCCGGCGGCCCGCCTCGTACTGGATGAGCAAGTGCCGGCCCCGCGCCGCTACCAC
>JANNKN010000087.1:0-12787 GCA_031396315.1 Deltaproteobacteria bacterium | reverse complement strand
CTGCACAACTCGCAGTGGAACGTGGATCAAGCTGCGGCGCTCGTCATGACCTCCGTCGCGATGGCGCGCGCGCACGGCATCCCCGAATCTCGTTGGGTGTTCCCGCTCGCTGCCGCCGAATCGAACCACATGGTCTCGCTCTCGCAGCGCCGCCCGTTCCATCGCTCGCCGGGTTTCGCGCACGCAGGCCGCGCGGCGCTGTCGCGTGCCGGCGTCGCCATCGCCCGCGTCTCGAAGCGCGAGCTCTATTCGTGCTTCCCCGTCGCGGTGCGCCTGCAATGCCGCGAGCTCGGCATCTCCGAGGACGCGGAGCTCACCGTCACGGGCGGCATGGCCTTCGCGGGCGGTCCCCTCAATAACTTCGTGCTGCAAGCCGGCGTTCGCATGACGCAGCTGTTACGAGAATCACCGGGCGAAATCGGCATGCTGAACGCGGTGAGCGGCTTCCTCACCAAGCAAGGCGTGACGCTCTGGTCGAGCACGTCACCCGACAGCGCATTCGGCTTCGACGACGTGACGGACGCCGTCGCGCGAGAGACGCAGCAAATCGCGCTCGCCGAGGACGCGCGCGGCGCGGCGACGTGCGTCTCGTACACGGTGCAATTCGAAGGCGACCGCCCCGCGCGTACGCTGTTCGTGTGCGACATGCCGGATGGCCGGCGCGCGCTCGCTGCCAGCGGCGACGCCGCGCTCGCGGAGGCCGCGATGACGATGGAGCTGTGCGGCGTGAAGCTGCGGCTCGCCGAAGGGAGCGCGGAAGTTGCTTAGGCGGGGAGCTCAGTGCGCCATCGCGCTCGCGCTCTCGTGTGCGTGCGCGACGCAAAGGGCAGAACCACGCCTGCCCGCGGACTTCGTCTCGCTCGATCGCGTCGACGCCACGATCACACTCGACCTGCGTTACGCGACCGCGAGCAACTTCGTCGGCGCGCGCATCGACGGCTACGACACAGGGCGGTGTCTCCTCACGCGCGTTGCGGCGGAGGCGCTCGCGGCCGTGCAGGCCGACCTGCGCAGCGAGGGCCTCGAGCTGCGCGTGTTCGACTGCTACCGCCCGCAGCGCGCCGTCGACCACTTCGTGCGCTGGTCGCGCGCGCCCGACGACGCGGCGACGAAGGCGCGCCACTACCCACGCGTCGCGAAGCGCGAGCTGTTCGCGCAGGGCTACATCGCCGAGCGCTCGGGCCACTCGCGCGGCAGCACGGTCGACCTAACACTCATCGGCCGTGACGGGCGCGAGCTCTATTTCGGCACCGAGTTCGACTTCTTCGATCCGCGCGCGGCGGGCAATTCCGCCGACGTGCCCGAGGACGTGCGTGCACTGCGCAGGAAGCTGCGCGCGGCGATGGAGCGCCGCGGCTTCAGGCACTACGCCCCGGAGTGGTGGCACTTCACGCTCGCGGACGAGCCGTATCCCGAGAGCTACTTCGATGCGCCGGTGCGTTGAGCAAGCTCACGGAAGTGCCGCACGCGAAGTTGGCTCGCCTGCCGCGCCGGCCACGGCGACCCGAGAGCGGCCGCAGTCCCCACTAGTTCTGGATGCCCCACTGCGCCATCTTGCGCGCAGCGCAGGAGCTCACCGTGCCGCAGCAACATGACCGCATCGTCCTCGACCCGACGAGCGAGCGCGCTCCCGCGCAGCGCCAGCGCCTGCCGAGGCTCGCGACACTCGCCGGTGTCACGGTCGGCCTGCTCGACATCTCGAAACCGCGCGGCGACCTGTTCTTGAGCCGCCTCGAAGAACGCCTCACCCAGGCCGGCGCGGCCGTGAAGCGATACAAGAAGCCGACCTTCACGAAGCCCGCGCCGATCGATCTGCGCCACCAGATCGCGAGCGAGTGCGGGGCGGTGATCGAAGCGCTCGCCGATTGAGGCAGCTGCACGTCGTGCAGTGTGCACGACATCAGTGACCTGGAGCTGCGGGGCATCCCCGGCGTGTTCGTCGCGACCTGTGAGTTCGAGGACGGCGCGATCGCTCAGGGCAAAGCCCTCGGCGCCGACCTCGCGGCCGTCTACACCGAACATCCGATCCAAGATCGCACCGACGCCGAGATGCTCGCGATCGCGGACCGCGCATACGAGGCGCTGCTGAGGGCGTTGACGCGCTAGGGCCGCGCCGGCGCGCAGGCCTGCGCGAGCGCCGCTGCCGGCGGAACGAGCAGCGCTCGCGCCACGAGGATGGCGTCGGCGGTCGAACACGCAGTGCTGCCGCCGACGTCGCAAAGAAGCGGTCGACTCAGCGTGGCGGTCGGTGGCACCAACAGTGAGCGTGCGATCACCACGCTGTCCGCGGACGTGATGCGACCATCGCCGGTCACATCTCCACACTGACACGCATCGCCAACTCCGTCGGGAGCGGCCGCGGCGCCGATTCCTCCGCGGTCGAGCTGGCTCGCGTTCGCCGCGTACGGGCAGTTGTCGGCGTCGTCCACCACTCCGTCCGTATCCGCGTCCGGCCCGATCGCGCGCACCTGATAGACCACGCCACTCGCGGAAGCCGAGGCGTCGAGGGCTCCTGACGAGGAGAGATCCGCGATGTAGAGGGAGTCGGCGGTCGCGAGCAACCCGTCCGGATGACCTAGCCCTGCTTGTTGGGGCGGCAAGAAGTGGAAGCGGCTGCCACTTGCGCGATCGACGAACACGAGCGCGTTCTCTTCGTTCGCTGCACCGCCCAGCGAGAATTGGCCATGGAAGCCCACGAAGATTCCGTCGCGGAGCGCCTGCGGGAAGAACCTCGGCGCGAAGGCGATCTCGACGGCGCCCTCACTCTCTGCCCCGAACGGTCCCGGGATGGGCTGGAACGCGACGAGCGGCTGCGTGCCGCCTCCGACGATGACGCCGGTACGGTACGACACGTAGCCAGACGGAAAGCCGAAGTCCTCGGGCACGCCGCCCAAATCGACGGCCGCGATCGCGTTCAATTCGTCTGCGCTGAAGGCCTCGGCCAGATTCGCAGGTGTGTCGATGCCGTTCTCCGAAAACCAGAGGTCGCCATCGACGGGATCCACGGCGATGCCGGCTGCGTTGCGCAGGCCGCTCGCAACCCGCTCGAGATCCGAGAACTGAGGCGCGCCGACTCCGGAATCCACCATCGTGACGCGATGGATCGAGTCGCCGGCGAGTGCGCCGGTGAGGAGCCCACTCGCGCTCGCAGATCCGGTCGTCGCCGTGTCGTTGCCTGATGAGCCCACGTTGAAATAGACCCGATACGTCCCCAGGCCGAGGGCGCTGACGGCCAGCGCATAGCTCGTGTGGCTCCATCCGCTCGGGAACGAGAGGTCGATCGCTCCCAGCGTCGCGTAGGGATCTGACTCGGACACGCCCCGCCTGAGAACTTGGATACGGCGGCCGGTCGGTGCCGCTCCGACGATCAAAACGAGATCCCCGGCCAGCCGCACCGAGGTGATCGCCGCGGGAAGACCGCCGGCCTTCAGCTCGCCGGCGCTGTCGGCGACCCCGTCGCCATCCGCGTCGACGAATCGCAAGAGCCTCCCGGCGGAGCCGAACAGCGAACCGCCGGGAGTCGCAGTCGCGACGAGCACAGATCCGTCGGGCAGCTCGCACGCGCTCGTTGGGAACGGGAGCCCGCTCGCGAAGATCGTCACGCGCAGCTGCGCGGGGTCGAGCCGAGGATCGGTGCCGAGCGTCAGCGCGAGCAAAGGCGCTGGAAACAACACAGCGAGCTGAAGCAGGGCGCGCCGGATCCGCGAAGGGTGTCGTACTCGCACGCGTGAATCCTCCCGCGCTGGTCGATCCTAGGCGTGCAAGCGCTCGGAAAGGTCGACCGCGTACTCGCATTGCCATAGCGTCCGCGCGCATGACGCGCCCGATCGCCTTCTCCGGAAACTCCCTCGACCGCGACGAACGGCATCGCAAGGACGCGACGTATCTCGCGACCTCGCTGCAGGAGGACGCGACGCGCATCCTGCCGGTCTGGAAGCTCGCGCCGCTCGTCCGGGATGGCGAGGAACGGCGCCTCGCTTGGGCGACGCCCGCGATCCTCGACGGCCACACCGGCCCCGATCCCGTCTTCTTGGGGATTGCCGACGGCCGCGCGCACTTCGCAGTCGATCTCTCGGCGCATGGCGAACCGCTCAAAGAGTTCGGCTGGGAAGGCGCCGCGTCGTTCCCCGAGCTGCGCGCAACGATCGGCCTGCTCCCGCCCGGCGACGGCGGCATCGCCGCCCAGGCTCGCCACGTGATCGACTGGCACTCGCGGCACGGCTTCTGCCCCGGCTGTGGCGAGAAGACGCGTCCCAAGGACGGCGGCTGGGCGCGCATTTGCACGGCGTGCAGCAGTGAACATTTCCCGCGCACCGACCCGGTCGTGATCATGCTGGTGCACGACGGCGACCGCTGCTTGTTAGGGAGGCAGCCGGGCTGGCCGAAGCCGATGGTCTCTGCGCTCGCCGGCTTCGTCGAAGGCGGCGAGACGCTCGAGGAGGCGGTGCGGCGCGAAGTGCGCGAGGAGGCCGGCATCCAGGTCGGCGCGATTCGCTACGTCGCCTCGCAGCCGTGGCCGTTTCCGGCGAGCCTCATGCTCGGATGCATGGCGGAGGCCGTCTCGCGCCGCATCCAGATCGATACGAACGAGCTCGAGTCCGCGGACTGGTTCACCAAAGACGAGGTACGCGCCGCGCTGGAAGCGCCGACGCAGCGATTGGGGGTTCCTCCGCCGATCGCGATCGCGCATCACCTGATCAAGGCTTGGGTGGCGGAGTAGTCAAAGGCCGAGGCGCGAGCCCGAGTCCACGGACGGCTGACCGAACTGGGCGACGACTCGTCCCATCGCGCGGCGCTCGGTCAAGTCGCGCAGCGCGTGCGGAATCTCGTCGAAGCCGACCACGCGCCCGAGCTGCGGGCGATAGCGCCCCGCTGCCACCAGCCCTAACAAATAGTCGTGTGCCTGCTGCTCGATCTCGGGCAGGCGCTCGCCATAGCCCGAGCCCATGCAGCAACCGATCAGAGTCCAGTTCTGTAGGTAGAACTCGTTCGGGTGCACCGGCAGCAAGCCGCCCGCATGGCCCGCCATCACATGCCGCCCCTCGACTGCGAGCCAGCGGCGCGCCTCGGCGCCGGCGGAGCCCTGCACGAAATCGATGATGACGTCGATGCCCCGCCCGTCGGTCTCTCGCCGCACGCGTGCCGCGACGTCGCCCGCGGCGTGATCGATCGCGACGTGCGCGCCGAGCTGGCGGCAGAACGCGACTTTCTCCTCCCCGCCGGCGAGCGCGATCACGCGGGCGCCGGCCGCCACGCACAGCTGGACCGCGGCTGACGGCACGCCGCCCGCAGCGCCGAGGACGAGCACCGTCTCGCCGGCTTGCACCCGGCCGCGGCGATGCACCGCCTGATAGGCGGTGTGCGACGCAATCAAGAACGCGGCGCCCTCCGCGTCCGAAAGCTCCGCGGGACATTCGTAGAGCGTCGGCGCCGTCCCCACGCAGACTTCGGCGAAGCTGCCGAAGGGCTGCGGCGTGAACGCGATCACGCGCTTGCCGACGAGGCCTCGCAAGCTCGGCGAAGCATCCTCGACCGTGCCCACGGCCTCCTGACCCGAGATGTAAGGCCGCGGAACCCGCACCGGGTACTCGCCGGTCGCCATCGTGACGTCGGGCCACGCAAGGCCAGCCGCGTGCACGCGCAGGAACGCATAATGCTCGACGGCGCGCTCGTCGCCGACGCGTTCGCGCAAGCCGACCAAGTCGAGCGTGAGGCGCGACATCGCAGCGTGCGTCGGCTCCGCGGTCTCTTCGCGGCAAAATACATCCCACGGCGCACCGTCACCGCGCACCACCCAGGCTCTCATGCTGGCTGGCTCACAGCGCTTGCAGCGCCGCCGCTTGGGCGCGCAGCTTGGTCGGCGTCCCCAACAACTGGCGCGCGAGCGAGACGCGCTTGAACCAGAGCTGGAGGTCGTAGGCATCGGTGAAGCCGATGCCGCCGTGCACTTGGGTCGCGACGCGCACGACGTCCATCGCGACGTCGGCGAGGTGCGCCTTCGCGTGCAAGGCGAGCAGCGGCGCCTCGGCAGGGATCTCGCCAGCTGCGTGCGCGGCGTACCAGACGAGCGCGCGCGCCGGTTCGATCGCGGCGGCCATTTCGGCACACAGGTGCTTCACGGCCTGGAACTGCGCGATCGGGCGATCGAACTGCTTGCGCTGCTTGGCGTACTCCACCGACATCGCGAGCGAGCGGTCGCAGGCGCCGAGCATGTCCGCCGCCAGTGCGACCCGCGCCGCGAGCAGTGCGCTCGCGATCGCGCCCCGCGCAGCATCGCCGCGACCGAGCACCTCGGCGGGCGTCACGCCGTCGAAGCGCAGCTCGGCGAGGCGACGCGTGCGATCGATCGCGGGCATCGCCTCGATCGTGAGCCCTGCCGCGTTCTTGGCGACGAGCACGAGCGCGTCGCCGGCGGCCACGAGGTACGCGTCGGCGCCGACGCCATCGATCGCGAACAGCGCGATGCCGCGCAGCTTGCCGGCGTCGAACGAGATGCCCGCGTCGTCGCGGCGCTCGACCTGCTCCGCAATCGCGATGCCGAGGCGCAGCTTCCCGGCGGCGAGCTTGGGCAACCACTCCTTGCGCTGTGCTTCGCTGCTAGCGCCAGCAATCAGAGTCGGCGCGAGGATCGCGCTGCCGAGAAACGGCGTCGGCGCCGCCGCGTGTCCGAGCGCGGTCGCGATCACCGCCGCGTCGAGCAGCGAGAGCCCGGCCCCGCCGTGCTCCTCCGCGATCAGGCAGCCTGCGACGCCCAGTTCGGCGAGCTCACCCCAGGTTTTCGCGTCGTGCGCCTCGGGCGTCTCGATCAGCTCGCGCACGCGCGTCGTGGGCATGCGCTCGGCGAGGAAGCGACGCAGCGATTCGTCGAGGAGTAATTGTTCGTCGGACAGACCGAAATCCATGGAGACCCTCAAGCGGAAGGAGACGCAAACGACTCGTATGCGCGCGGAACGTTCAGTCCGAACCGCTCACACAACCTCAATACGTCGCGGGCGTCTCGTGGCGTTGGCGCGTAGCCGATGTGACATGCCACCTGAACGGCGGCGGAAATGCACGTGACGGGCACGCCGCCGATCTCGCCGGGCACGAAACCTTCGGGCGGATATCGAAATGTCTTACCGTTCGGCTGCTGCTGCACGCCGCCGCCCTCCGCATCGAACCCGACGGTGTGAAAGTCGAGCTGCTCGCCAGCGGTGTTCCTGAGCACAAAACGTACGGGCAAGTGGTCCTCGTGCGGCGAGAAACCGAGCGGGCCGAGCACGGCATGAATTCGCGCCACATGCCCGAGCGCGACGACGAGATCGAGGTCGTCGTGCTCGCGCGTCTGTGCTCGCAGCAGCGCGTCGACGCCCCAACCGCCGTCCACGATCGCGGGGATGCCGGCCTCGTCGAGAGCAGCGAGGAGCGACAGCGCGCGCTGGGCCGACATCACCAACGAATCACGCCTTCGGCTCGCGCGGCATGCCGAGGCCGCGCTCGGCGATGATGTTCTTCTGCACCTGCGCGGTGCCGCCGCCGATGATTAGGCCGAGCTGGAACATGTAGGTGAACTGCCAGCGCCCGCCGTCGCGCACGCGCTTGCCGGTGCGATAGAGAGCTCCCGCTTCGCCGGCGGCGTCGATCGCGAGGCCCGCCAGGTCGTGGTTCAGCTGGCAGCCGTTCAGCTTGGTGACGAGGCCCGCGATGCCCGGCGTCTCGCCCTTCACGCGCGAGGTGAGCAGGCGCATCGCATGACATTTCATTGCGATCGACTTCGCCTGCAGCGCCATCAGCTTGTCGCGCACGACCGCGTCTTCGATCGCACGTCCGCCGTCGACGCGCTCGTCCTTCAACTGCGTCACGAGCGCCTGATACAGCGAGTCGCTGGTGGCCGCGCTGCCGAGCATGTCGCGCTCGTGGCGCAGCGTCGTGTTCGCGATCTTCCAGCCTTCGCCGCGCTTGCCGATGATGTTCGCGACCGGCACGCGCACGTCGGTGAAGAAAACTTCGTTGAACTCCGCCGCGCCGGTCATCGTCTTCAGCGGCCGCACGTCGATGCCGGGCGCCGACATCGGCACCACCACGTAGCTGATTCCGGCGTGCTTCTGCGCGTCGGGCTCGGTGCGCACCAGTGCGAACATCATGTCCGCGAACTGCGCGGTGCTCGTCCAGATCTTTTGGCCGTTGATGACGAGCGTGTCGCCCTCGACGCGACCCGCGGTCGTGAGGCTCGCGAGGTCGCTGCCCGCGCCGGGCTCCGAGTAGCCCTGGCACCAGACCCATTCGCCGCGAATCGTGGGGGGCGCGTACTGCTGCTTCTGCGCTTCCGTGCCGTGCTCGAGCAGTGTCGGCACGAACATGTCGGGGCCCTGCCCGCCGACGCCCGACGAGACGCGCGCGCGTCCGAATTCCTCGGCAAGGATGGTGGAGATCAACGGGTCCGGCGCGAAGCCGCCGCCGCCGTACGCCTTCGGGATCGTGCGCGCCGCGTAGCCGTGTTCGATCAGCCGCTTCTGCCACGACTGGATCTTTGGATCCTTGAGCGAGCTGACCTCGCCGCTGCGCATGCCGGGCGCCTGCTCGCGGTTCGCCTCGAGAAAGGCGCGCAGCTCGCGGCGAAATGTCTCGTACTCGGGGCCATAGCTGAGATCCATTCTGCGCCTCCGGCGAAGCGCCATTGGTAGCGCGATTCGCGCTTGCGGAGGCGCGTGGTGATTTCAACTGAGCCAATGGGGTCTGACCCGATGGGCTCACTTGCGGAGCTGTGACCCGCGGTGACACCCTCGCGCCATGCAAGTCGGCCTAGTCACGGGAAAGCGTCAGATCACGTTGCGCGAGATGCCCGAGCCGGAGCCGAGCGCGGGCAAGGCGGTCATCGAGATCGCGTACTGCGGAATCTGCGGCACCGACTTGCACGCCTGGGCGAGCGGCGCGCCCTACAACCCCGCCATCTGCGGGCACGAATGGTCGGGCACGCTGACGAAGCGCGGCACCGGCATCGCGCACGTGAAGGAGGGCGATCGCGTGACGATCGGCATCGCGCCTGCGTGCGGGCAGTGCGCCGATTGCCGCAGCGGCCGCGGCGCGTACTGCAGCAGCGCGTTCGCGGGCGTGCTCGGCCTCGGGCCGCTCGCCGCGCCGCACGGCGGGTTCGCGCGCGCGATCGCGATCGACGCAGCGCGCATCGTCGCAGTGCGCGCAGGCATCTCCGACGAAGCCGCCGCGATGCTCGAGCCTGCGACCGTCGCACTGCACGCGGTGCGACGCACGCCGCTGCGGCTCGGCGACACCTGCCTCGTAATCGGTGCCGGGCCGATCGGCTTGCTCACGCTCCAGTGCGCGCAGGCCGCGGGCGCCGGCGCCGTCGCGGTGATCGAGCCGCATCCGATTCGCCGCGAGAAGGCGAAGCTGCTGGGCGCGACCGCGGTGATCGATCCCAAGACCGAAGACGTGGCGGCGCGTGTGAAGGCGGCGCTCGGCCCGTTCGGCGCCGACGTCGTATTCGAGTGCGCGGGCATTCCGCAGACGATCGATCAGGCCGCCTCGCTCGCGAAGCGCGGCGGCGTAGTCTCGCTGGTCGGCCTCGCGAACGTGCCCGCCACCATCACACCGAGCACGTGGCTCGTGAACGAGATTCGTCTGAGCGCCTCGCTCGCGTATCTCAACGAAGAGTTCGATCTCACGATGGGTCTCGTGCAGGACGGGCGTCTGAAGCTCGGGCCGCTGCACACCAAGACCGTCGGACTGAACGAGATGGACGGCGCCTTCGCGCTGCTGAACGACAACCCCGCCGAGATCAAAATTCTCGTGAGGCCTAACTCATGACAGATCTGCACTTCCGTTCCGCGACCGAGCTCACACGCGCGCTGCGACGCAAAGAAGTGTCGAGCGTCGAGCTGCTCGACCACTATCTCGCGCGCACAGCGAAGCTGAACCCGCGCATCAACGCGATCGTGCACGTGGATGCGGAGCGCGCGCGCGAACGGGCGCGCGCGGCCGATGCAGCGCTCGCACGCGGCGAGAGCTGGGGCGCGCTGCACGGGCTCCCGATCACGATCAAGGATTCGTTCGAGGTGGCCGGCATGCCGTGCACCTCCGGCGCGCCGGAGCTCGCGAAGCACGTGCCGGTGAAGAGTGCGACGGCGGCGCAGCGCCTGCACGACGCGGGCGCCGTCGTGTTCGGGAAGACGAACCTGCCGCTCTACGCCGGCGACTTCCAGTCGTACAACGCCGTCTACGGCACCACCAATAATCCCTGGGACCCGGCGCGCGGGCCCGGTGGATCTTCGGGCGGCGCGGCGGCGGCGCTGGCAGCGGGGCTCACCGGCCTCGAGCTCGGCAGCGACATCGGCGGCTCGATCCGCAACCCGAGTCATTATTGCGGCGTGTACGGGCACAAGACCACCCACGGGATCGTCCCGATCCGCGGTCACATCCCAGGCCCGCCGGGAATGCTCACCGAAGGCGACCTCGGTGTAGCGGGCCCGATGGGGCGCAGCGCAGCGGATCTCGCGCTCGGATTGGACGTGCTCGCGGGCGCGGACGAGAACGATGCAATCGCGTGGCAGCTCGCCCTGCCCCCGCCGCGCACGCTGCGCCTCGCCGACGCGCGCGTCGGCGTCTGGCTCGACGATGCGCTCGGGCCGGTCGACGGCGAGGTGCGCGACGTGTTGCAGAACGCGGTCGACGCGATCGCAAAGGCAGGTGCGCGCGTCGACGCAAAGGCGCGCCCGGTGGATTCCGGCGAGCAGCACCGTACCTACGTCCAGCTGCTGAACAGCGTGATGTCTGCGGGTCTCCCGCCCGAGGTGCTCGCGCGCATGGAGGCCGGCGCTGCGGCGTTGGCCGCGAGTGAAGACAGCACGACCGCGAATTCGCTGCGCGGCGCCGCGCTGCGCCACCGCGAGTGGCTGGTGATGGACGAACGCCGTACGCGTTTGCGCGCGCAGTGGGCGAGTGCGTTCCGCGAGATCGACGTGCTGCTGTGCCCGATCATGCCGACCGCCGCGTTCCCGCACGATCACCGCGAGATCAACGCGCGCACGATGCGCATCAACGGCAAGGACGAGTCCTACTTCCAGCTGTTCTGGGCAGGCCACGCGGTGAACGCGTACCTGCCGGCGACCGTCGCGCCCGCGGGCCGCGCGAGCAGCGGGCTGCCCGTGGGCATTCAGATCATCGGCCCCTACCTCGAAGACCGAACGCCGATCGCGTTCGCCGCGCAGCTCGCCGACGTGCTCGGCGGCTTCACCCCGCCACCGGGATACTGAGCAGCCTCGTACGCACCGGGGTCAGACCCCGGTGCGTACGAGACGCACCACGGTGCCCATTCTTCAGGAGACCCGATGCCCAGACCGTTTCGCTTCGCCGTGCAGTCGTTCAGCGCCAAGTCCGGGAAGGAGTGGCGCGAGCGCGCCAAGCGTGCGGAGGCGCTCGGCTATTCCGCGCTGCACCTCGCGGATCACGTCGTAGGCCCGGGCGCGGCGATGACCGCGAGCAACCACCCGATCCAGGAGCTCGCGGCGGTGCCGGCGATGATGAGCGCGGCCGAGGCGACCACCACGCTGAAGGTCGGCTGCCGCGTGTTCTGCATCGACTATCAGCACCCGGTGGTGCTGGCGAAGCAGGCCGCGACGATCGACTTGTTATCGGACGGCCGCCTCGAGCTCGGGCTCGGCGCCGGCTGGGTGACCGCCGAGTACGCGGCGATGAACATCCCGATGGACCGCCCAGGCGTGCGTATCGGCCGCCTCGAGGAGGCGGTCGGCGCGTTCCGCAGGCTCTTCTCCGGCGAGCAGGTCGCGATCTCCGGCAAGCAGCTCGCGTACTCCGGCTTCGCCGGCGCGCCGAAGCGCCCGTTCCCGCCGCTGATGATCGGCGGCGGCGGCCAGCGCGTGCTCTCGCTCGCGGGCCGCGAGGCCGACATCGTGAGCTTCAACTTCAACAACCGCGCAGGCGTGATCGGCCCCGACGGCGTCGGGAGCTCCACCGCCGACGCGACCGCCGAGAAGGTCGCGTGGGTCAAGAAGGCGGCCGGCACGCGCTTCGAAAAGATCGAGCTCGAGATCGGCGCCTACTTCACCTTCGTGCAGGACGGCGCCGAGGCGATCGCCGCGGGCATGGGTCAGGCGATGGGACTCAGCAAGGAAGAGATGCTGCGTCATCCGCACGGGCTCTTCGGCAGCGCCGACAGCGTGACCGCCGAGCTCGAGCGCCGCCGCGCGCTGTACGGCATCAGCTACGTGACCGTCGGCGACGCCGCGATGGAGGCCTTCGCGCCGGTCGTCGCGCGGCTCGCAGGCAAGTAGTCGTAACAACTCGTAACGCATCCAGAGCAGGAGCCCATGCCCAAACAGATCATCATCGCTGGCACGATCGACCTCGCCGACCCGACCAAACGCGACGAGGCGATGCGAATCGCAGGCCCGCTGCAGCAGAAGACGCGCACCGAGGAGCCGGGCTGCCACGCGTACGTGTTCGCGCCGGACCCGTGCGTCGCCGGCCGCATCGGCGTGTACGAGCTGTGGCAGGACGAGGCGAGCCTCGCCGCGCACTTCAAGCACCCGAACTATCTGAACATGCGCACCGCGCTCGGGCAGATCGGGCTCAAGGGCGCGGACAACAAGAAGTACCGCGTGGATCTGAGCGAGCCCGTCTACGACCCGACGATGACGCCAAGGGCGGATTTCTTCACGGAGAGGAAGAAGCCGGCGAAGAAGGCAGCGAAGCCGATGCGGACTGCGAAGGCAAAGGCCAAGGCGACGCCGCGGAAGAAGGCGGCGAAGAAGAAGTGAACGGAGATGCCTCC
>JANNKN010000066.1:0-5073 GCA_031396315.1 Deltaproteobacteria bacterium | reverse complement strand
GCTCGGCTTCAGGAACCGACGCCCGCCGCCTCGAGCGCCGTTTGCTGGAGGCGCGTGAGCTCGGCAATCCCCGCGAGCGCGAGCGAGGTCATCTGCTCGAGCTCGTCGCGCGAGAACGTCGCGCCCTCGCCCGTGCCCTGCACTTCGGCGAGCCGCCCACTGCCGGTCGCCACCACGTTCATGTCGACGTCGGCGCGCGAATCCTCCTCGTACGGGAGATCGAGCACCACCTTCCCGCCCACGACGCCGACCGACACCGCAGCGATGCTGTCGCGCAGTGGGCTCTTGTCGATCGCGCCTCGACGCTGGAGGCGATGCATGGCGAGCGCGAGCGCCGTATAGGCGCCCGTGATGGATGCCGTGCGCGTACCGCCATCGGCTTGCAGCACGTCGCAGTCGACCCAAAGCGTGCGCTCACCGAGCGCGGCGGGATCGACGATCGCGCGCAAGCTGCGCCCGATCAGGCGCTGGATCTCGAGCGTGCGCCCGGACTGCTTGCCGCGCGACGCCTCGCGCTCCGTTCGTCGATCCGTCGAGCCGGGCAGCAACGAATACTCTGCCGTCACCCAGCCCTTGCCTTGTTTGTGCAGAAAGCGCGGCACGGTGTCCTCGGCGCAGACGGTGCACAGCACTTTGGTCGCCCCGAACTCGCACAGCACCGAGGCCAGCGGGTTCTCGGTGAAATCCGGAATCAGCCGCACGGGCCGCAGCTGATCGGGCATGCGCCCATCGATTCGCTTCATCGGGTGCCTCCAGCTCGGGTGTGCGCGATGCCCGAGCGTTCGTCCTGTCGTGCGCGGAATACGGCGATCGCCCGCCCGCGCGAGGCCGGCCGCGATGCGCTCGCGTTCGGCGGCCTTGCGCAACGCGCGCTCATCCAGCGGGTTGGTAATGAAGCCCACTTCGATGAGAACCGCCGGCATTCGCACGCCCATCAGCACCACGAACGGCGCCTGCTTCACTCCGCGCGAGCGCGCGGCGCCTGCGCGTGCGATCTCGCGCTGCGCGATTCGCGCGAACTCCTGCGAGTCGGCGAGCTGCTGCTGCGCCATCAGGTCGCCGAGAATCGCGAGCAGCGGGTCGCCGTCCATGAGCTTCGACGCGGCAGGCCCGAACGCCGCGTTCTCCGCGCGCGCGAGCTCTTCAGCCGCCTCGTCGCTCGCTTCGGGGGACGCGAAGAACGTTTCGACGCCGCGGACGCTCGTGGCGCGCGAGGCGTTCGCGTGGATCGAAACGAACAGATCGGCGCCTGCGCGATTCGCGATCGCGGTGCGCGCGTCGAGGGCGACGAACGCATCGGCGGCGCGCGTGAGCTGCACCGTGAGGCCCTGTGCGCGCAGCTTCTTGGCAAGGCGCTGCGCGAGATCGAGCACGAGATCTTTCTCGCGCAGGCCGGCGGGGCCCTGGGCGCCGTGGTCATCGCCGCCGTGGCCGGCGTCGATCACGATGCGATCGAAGCGCTCCTGCGCGGCGCTCGCGGGCGAAAACCCGAGCGCTGCAATCCAGACGAGCGCGCACGAAACCGCCCTGCCCCTCACGACGTCTCCCCCGAGAATGCAGCCTATCAGTGCGGCCGCGCCGCGCAGAGGCCCGAGCGAGTTTCTGGCAGCGCGAGGTCGCTCCATTACCCTCGCCCAGCCATGAAAATCCAACGCGCCCTAACCACTGTTGCCCTGCTCCTCATCGCCGCGGCGGCAAGCGCGGAAGATCCCGCCGTCGTGCGGCCGCGTTACCAGTCGGGGAAGGATGTGGTCGGCTCGGGCACCGCGTTCTTCCTGCCCGCGCCGAACGCCGAAGGCGCCGTCGCAGTCACCTCCGCGCACACCTTCGATCTCGGCAAGTTGACGCGCGCAACCGAGGTGAACTTCGAAACGGGCCGCTCGCGCCAACGCGTCAGCGTGTCGAGCCGGCTGCTCGCGCCGCCCGGCAAGCCGTTCTCCTCGAAGGACGCGCAGCTGCGCGAGGACTTCATGATCTTCGCGCTCGACCTGAAGCCCGTCGGAGCGCGCATCCTGCAGCCCGACACCCAGCCGATCCAGAGCGTGCGCGGATCGCGCGTGCGCATCCTCGGCGTGCCCGCCGGCATGCCCGCAGACGAGGACGACATCTTCGGCACCGTGCAATCCGCCGAGGAAGGCCGGATCGAGGTTCGCCTCGACGTGCCGGCGGATCTGCGCGGCTGGGGCGGCGCGCCGGTGCTGCGCTTCCCGGGCGATACGGTGATCGGAATCCTCGAGGCCGCTTGGCCCGACGACGAGCAAGAAGGCACGCAGCGGCTCGGCGTCGCGCCGATCGGCGGCGGGCTCGAGGCGCTGAGGAAGCCGCTTGCCGCCGGGCGCGGCGAGGCCTTCGCGACGTTCGCCTCGCTCGCGCCAAAACCCGAGGTTGACGCGACGCCGGTCGCGGTCGGAGACGACGTCGACATCGAGCTGCCCGAAGATCGCGAGCTCGCCCAAGGCGAGGCGCTCTTCGGCGAGGCGGGCGCGGTCTCGACCACGCTCAAGCTCGAGATCGAGGAGCCCGCGGACGGCTCGATCGTCGGCAGCCCAGAGGGCGCGTTCCTCGCGGGCCGCGCGCTCGCGCTGCTCGGCGAGTTCAAGCGCTTCGACGTGATCATCGTGCTCGACACGTCGGGCTCGACCAACGCCGCCTCGGGCGCCGACATCAACGGCAACGGCATCGTCGGCGCGTCGGGGTTATCAGGGATCTTCAAGCAGACCGACCCGGGCGATTCGATTCTCGCCGCGGAAGTTGCCGCGGCAAAGAAAGTCGTCGAGAGCCTCGACCCGCGGAACACGCGCGTCGGGCTCGTGACGTTCGCTGGCACGGCGGATCAGTACGACCCGTATTCGGGCCAGGTCTACACCGACAGCAACCCCGACGCGATCACCGAGGAGCCGCTCACGACGAACTACGAGCGCGTCACCAAGTCGCTCGATCGCGTGTTCAAGCGCGGGCCTGAAGGCGCGACGAACATGACCGAGGGCGTGCGGCTCGCGATCAAGGAGCTGAAGGGCTTCCGCGGCGGCATGTCGAAGCCCGACCCGGGCAGTCAGAAGGTGATCCTGTTCTTCACGGACGGGCAGCCGACGGCGCCCTACCCGCAACAGCTGAGCCGCGAGAACGTGAACTCCGTGCTGCGCGCGGCTTCGCAGGCCCGGCGTGCCGACGTGCAGGTGCACACTTTCGCGATCGGGCCCGAGGCGCTCGAAGGGCCGATCGCGTGCGTGCAGCTGGCCGCCTACACGGGCGGCTACTTCACGCCCGTGAGCTCACCGGGCGACCTGCCCGCGGTCGTCGACACCGTGAACTTCGCGAACTTGGAAACGCTCGCGATCAAGAATCTGACGAACGGCGCGCCCGCCACCGAGACGATCGTGAACGCCGACGGTTCGTTCGGCGCGCTCGTGCCCGTGCAACCCGGCCTGAACCGGCTCGAGGTCGTGGCGACGGCGACCGACGGCACGTCGACAAAGGCCGAGGTCACGGTGAGCTTTGCGCCGGGTGCGCCGTCACCGAGCCTGCCTCGCGAGCTCGTCGCGATGCGCAACCGGCTGCTCGAGCGCCGGCTGATCGCGATCAAGCGCGGGCGCATCGAGACGGAGCGCAAGGCCGCCGAGGATGCGCGCAAGGACCTCGAGATCAAGATCAAGAGCGAGCGCGAGCAGGCGCAGACCGACGCGGAGCGCCAGCGGCGCAACCTTCGCATCGAGAAGCTGCCGGAAGACGCAGAGGGCGACGACACGCCGTAGTGCGCGCGGCGCGCGCCTTCACCCTCGCTTGTTAGGGACGGGCTTCGTAGAAGGCATTCACCGCGTGTTCGAGGTCGAGGCGTTTGAAGCGCGTGAAGCCCGCTGCCGCGGTCATCTCGCGCGCGCAGCCTTCGTGAAAGCCGAGCGTGCCGAGCCCGAGCCCGCCGGGCTCCGAGAGCGCCGACGACATGCACGTGAGCACGGAGAAGCCGTACATCAGCGACGCCATCGGATTCTTCGCGACGTTCTCTGCGTAGGTCGGCAGCGCCTTGATGTCCGCGATCCAGAGCACGCCGTCGGCGGCGAGCGCTTTGCGGATCGCCGCAAGCGCGCGCTCCGGGTGCGTCATGTCGTGCAGGCAGTCGAACGTCATCGCGAGCGCGAAGCTGCCATCCGCGGGTAGCGGGTCTTCGCTCACGTGATGGAAGTGCACGTTCGTCGCGCCGGCCGCACGCTTGTTTTCCTCGGCGCGCGCGAGCGCGTGGCGCGAGAGTTCGTAGCCGTGCAGCTCGGATTTCGGGAACGCCCGTGCGAGCTCGAGCAGCGCCGCGCCAGAGCCGCAACCGACGTCGGCGACCTTTGCGCCGGCATCGAGCTTGTCTTTGAGCCCCGCGATCGCCGGAACCCCGGCGCGCACGAGAAAGTTCTTCACCCATGGTGCAAAGCCGCGCTCGATGCCGCGCGCGCCTTCTGGGCCAATCGCGTCGTAAGGCAGCCCGACGCCGGTTTGGAAGGCGCCGCGCAGCTGCTCGACCAGCGCGAGCGTCTTCGGGAGCTGAGAGAACATGCCTGCACCGAACGCAGGGTGGCGCTCGTCGGCGAGCACGGCGCGGCCTTCGGGCGAGATCGCGAAACGCCCATCGGGAAGCGTCTCGAGTACCCGCGCCGCGCCCTGGTTGTAGTGCCACTCGCGCACCCAACGCTCCGAGAGGCCCGCGCGCGTGGCGAGCTCCGCTGAGGTTGCGGGGCCCCCCTCGGCCAGCGCGCGGTACAGCCCGAGCTCATCGCCGAGGCACACGAGCGCGGAGGTGACGGCGCCGTTCAGCAACCCGAAGACGTGCTTCGCGTAGTCCTTCAGCTTCTCGGGATCAGGCTTGCGAGAGATGGTTTCCATCGCACCAGCATGGCCCAACGCGCGCGCGCGCGGCTAGTGCGGGCGGGCGCCAGGCCGGCGGGAGATGGTTTCCATCGCGCCAGCATGGCCCAACGCGCACGCGCGCGGCTAGTGCGGGCGGGCGGACTCAGCGCCGTCGGCGCTTGGCCTGCGAGTTCTTCACGCGCAGCAGCTCCTTGTCCTCACCGCTCGCATGGTTTTTGCGCA
>JANNKN010000057.1:0-1513 GCA_031396315.1 Deltaproteobacteria bacterium | reverse complement strand
CGAGCTGCTCGCTGCGCGTGCCCGCGAGCAGCTCGTCGAGCGCCGCGCGCGCGCCGTCGCGCTCTGCGCGGGCGAGCGAGAGAGCGCGCGCGCGTTGATCCGCGAGCTCGTCCGACGCGACGCCCGCGTCACGCAGCTCCTGCGCCCGCTTCGCCTCGCGCTGCGCGGTCGCGAACGAGTCGCTCGCGCCCGCGAGTCGCGCGCGCGCCTGCGCGATGGGCTCGGCGCGCGGTCCGCGCTCGAGCTCCGCGAGCCTCGCCTCTGCGCTGGTGACGCGCTGCGACGCGCCTTCGCGCTGCGCGCGCAATCGCTCCGGCGCCAAGCGCACCACGAGCGCGCCGGCTTCGACCGCGTCGCCCTCGCGCACGAGAATCTCCGCGATCGGCTCGTTCGCCTCGGCGACGAGCTCGAGGCGGTCGCGCTCGAGGCTGCCGACCGCGATCGGCTCGTCACTCGCGCACGCGAGCGCGGCGGTCAGCGACAACGGGAGTAACGAGAGTTGCAGGCGGCGCGTCATGCGCGCGCTCCTTCCAGGAACAGGCGCTTGGTGTGGGCCGCGAGCCGCGTGCGGAAGGCGGCGTCGAAGCGTGCGCCCAGCGCGCGTTCGAGCACGGGCTGAGCGATGAACGGGAACGCCGCGAGGCCGACCAGCGAGGCGAAGGCGAGATCGACGTCGAGGTCGGCGCGCAGCCGCCCGGCGGCAATCTCCGCGCGCAGCGATCCTCGTAGCAGCTGCGACATCGGGATGGCGTACTTCGCGATGAAGCGCTCGCGGAATGGCGCACCCTCGCTCAATACTTCACGCACGACGAGCTGCGGAATCCAGGGCGTCGCGCCGAGCGCGTCGTGAGCGACGTCGAAGAACACATCGAGCGAGGCGGGCGGGGCGCCGGACGCGGCGCGCGCAGCGAGGCCTGCGCGCACCCGTTCGAGCACGCCGGTGAGTGCCTCTTCGAGCAGCGCGGCGAACAAGCCGTCCTTGTCGCCGAAGTAGTAAGCGACCATCGCCGCCGTCGTGCCCGCCTGCTTCGCGACATCGCGCAGGGACACCGCCGCGTAGCCGCGCGCGCCGAACGCCGCGCTGGCGGCGGCGAGCAGATCGGCGCGAACATTCGCCGCCGTCACACGCGCGCGCGGCCTGCCGACGCGGCGCGTGCGCGTTCGGCGCTTCGAGTGGGGGGCAGGCGGCGGCACGGCACTATTTAAACGCGCGTTCAATTAACGGTCAAGGCCGCCGCCAGCCGCGCGCGGCGGCGCGCGTTCACGCAGCAGCGCGCCGGGGGCCCCTAGCTCCGCGCCGCGTCCCAGCGTACGCGCACGTGCTCCGGGCCGCGGATCACGGCGCCCGTAATGCGCGTGCTCTCGGGCGCTGCGAGCGCGAGCGCGGGCAAGCGCGCGAGGACGGCGGCGAGCGCGACCTCGAGCTCGCGGCGCGCGAGGTGCGAGCCCAAGCAGAAGTGGAGGCCGTGTCCGAACGTGAGATGGCGATTGCTCTTGCGCGCGGGGTGGTTGC
>JANNKN010000033.1:0-2081 GCA_031396315.1 Deltaproteobacteria bacterium | reverse complement strand
GCAGGAAGAGCGCCGCGCACGCCTCGGAGTTGCGCAGCACGAACGCGATGCGCTCGTCGTCCTCGCCCAAGTTGATGGGCACCACGCTCGCGCCGATCGACCACGCTGCGAAGTAGGTGATCGGCACCTCGGGATCGCTCGTGAACAGCGTCGCGACGCGCCGCCCGCGGGTGACGCCGAGCGCGCGCAGCGTGAGCTCTCGCGCGGCTACCCGGGCGATCAGCTCTGCGTAGGAGAGCTCGACGCGCTCGGCGCCGTCGCGGAATACGAGGTAAGGGCGATCGCCCGCGACGGCACGTGCACCGAGCAGCGCGTCGAACGTGCGAAACGGCAGCGCGTCGATGCAGGGCGCCGTGGCTTCACTGCTGCGCGCGCGCGCGATGCGTTCGAGCGTGGCTTCGTCGCCGAGAATCACCGTCATCCAGCGAACTTAGAAAATTCGCACGCCTGCGGCTTGCAACGCCCGCGGCTACTCGGCGCTCTCGCCCTCTTCGCCTTCATCCTCGGCCGCGCCATCCTCATCCGCATCGCTGTCGTCGCCCTCGAGCAGACGCTCTTCGAGGACGCGCAGCAGGTAGCCGAGCAGCATCAGGTTCGGCAGCCGGCGTGCCGCCGAGTCGGCGAGCTGCTCGCTCTTCGCGAACGACTCCGTATAGGAGGCGAAGAACTCGAGCGCCTCGAGTGGCACGTTCTTCGCGAGCATCTCGTTGATCTGCGCGGTGTCGAGCTCTCCGAAGAGCTCCGCCAGTTCCCACGCGAGCTCGGAAGTATTCATGCGGATCTCCGGCTCGTGGGGGTTGTGGGCAGCGGGCGAAACGAGCTTCGGCATCGTGGCATCGTGGTTTCCTAGTGTCAACGAAAACGGAGCGATCTCGCGGACTTGCGCGATTGTGCGAGTCGCACGCGGGCTGCCGATCGGGGCCGCATCGGAATGCGCGAGCGCGCATGCCGCGAGTCCGCGCGAAGTTGCCTCCGGGCTGCGCGCGAGCGGGCGCGACGCGCCGCGAAAATCGCCCGCGAATGCGAGCCCTGGCGCTGCGACCTAACAACCACGGCGGCGGGTTCGCCGCGTCGCGAGCGGCGCTGGACGGGCGCCGCAGAGTGCTGGTCGGGGCGACAGGATTCGAACCTGCGACCTCTTCGTCCCGAACGAAGCGCGCTACCAAACTGCGCCACGCCCCGAAGGCGGCGGAATATGCCAGAGATCGCGCGCCGAGCCAGGCGCGGCGCCTACTTAATGGGACGCGGGCTCGAAATGCGGGTGGCCCAGTGCGGCTCGGGCGCGGGGGTGGGCTCGGCCTGGCCCGGGCCATTCTGCGCCTCGGTTTGCGCTAAGCCGGGTCGGCGCTCAGCGCGCCGCGCGGCGCCTGCTCGGCGGCCGGCGCGGCGAGCTCCGAAGCGGCCTGCAGCGCCCCGGCCTCACCCGGCCGCGGGAAGACGATGCGGTGCTGGGTCCGCGCGATTCCGAGCGCACGCAGGATCGCGCGCTTCGTCTCGAGCCGGCACTCGTGGCCGGCTTCGACACTCCAGATGGTGCGCAGGGAGACGCTGGCACGGCGAGCGAGCTCCTCGCGCGTCATCAGCTGCTCTTCGCGAATCTCGCGCACGCGATTCGCGCCGGGCTTTTCGACGCTGAGCGCCTTCCACATCTCGAACCCTCCTAGGATGTGCCGACGATCTGCGTCGTCGTTGCCATTCTCTTCGGAACGCGAACGAGCACCGAGATGCGAAGGAATACGCAGACGCGACCCGCGAGAATGCGGAGATTTACCGCCTCTCAGGATGAATTTGAGCTAGAGGGTTTGACGAGGCGGACTCCGTAGTTCACGGGAGTGTTTTGAGCGGGGCCTGGCATAAGTTCATTTTGGAAGCAATAAGCGTGAAGTTCACGCAGGAGCTCATCGTTTCTTCGGGGGGAGAGACATGGCAACTCGTGTAGCGCTCATCGAAGACCACACGATCGTGCGAGACGGACTCCGGCGCTTACTCGAAGCGTCCGGAGAGTTCGAAGTGATTCTCGAGTGCGGCGATGGACGCGTCGCCGTCGAGAAGCTTCTCAAGGCGAAGCCAGACATCGCGAT
>JANNKN010000817.1:0-8425 GCA_031396315.1 Deltaproteobacteria bacterium | reverse complement strand
GTCGGCGCGATCGCAGCCGGCGCACGCATCGATCTCGGCTCGCGCTGGCGCGGCTGAAAAGGCACGGGCCCGGTGCCGAAGCAACCGGGCCCGCGAACAGCTCGAAACTTGGAATCGGGAATCGAGCTGAAGCGAATCGCTAGCGGCGGCCTTCGCGCAACCCGCTCGCTTCCCACTCCTTGGAGAGTTGGGACAACTTGCGCTGGAACTCTTCGTAGGGCTCGTCGAACGAGAGGATGATCTCGGTCGTGCGGGGAATCTCGTCGCCGTTCAGCAGGCCGCGATAGCGGTTCAGGTTGGCGAGGATCGCCTCGGCCACCTTGAGTGCACGCTTCTCGGTCTTGATCAGCGGCGACTGCAGCGTGTAGACGTTGTTACGACCCCACAGGCTCTCGTCGCGCACGATCGCGATCTCGCGGTAGACGCCATTGATCGGATCGAAGTTGTACTCGACGCGGACCTCTTTGAAGATGTCCGAGTTGCCCGTGTAGAACCCGCGTTCCTTCTCCACCTTGCCGAGCTGACGGCAGCGCGGGCAGTAGAAGGTGTCGCCGTGGTTCAGGAGGAACACGCCTTTGGCGTAGTCCTCGCAGTCCGTGTTCTCGCAGTAGCCGACACCGCGCTTCATGCTGGCCATGGGGGGAAGGGGCCTCCGATTCGACGGGTGGCCGCGGCGTCCTCTCGCCTCGTCGGTCCCGATGAGGACCGGAGAATGCGAGCCCTGTGCCACGCAAGGCGTTGGGGGAACACCGTGGCGACTTGAGTTGTTGGGGAGACGAGTTGAAGGTTCTCGTGCGTTCGAGTTGCCGCCTCGGGGAAGCGCCGTGCGGGGGAGCGCGGAGCAGCGAGGGTCCGAGGTTGGGAAACCGATCGCCCACCGCTCGCCGCTCGACCCGCTACACCGCAGTTTTCGTCACAGCTCGGGGCGGCGTTCTGTCTGCAAGAGAGGTGCAGGCGGGCGGCGACGGGAGCGGGAAAGAGCGCTGCGGATGCGGAAAGTCGAACGGACAGGGCCGGTCGGGCGCTCGGTTTGTACTTCGCTGCGCGCGCGAGTGTCAACCGCCATTTGGACGCGGGCGTGAGATTTCTTCGCGCAGCGCGCGCGCCTCGCTCGCGAGTCGCAGCGCGTACCCGAACAGGGTCGCGAGCGTCACGACGTAAGCCGCCAGCACGTAGCTCACGCGCCCTCCCGCTGCGCCACGCGCGCGAGCTGTTCCGCGCGGGCTGCCCGCAACTCGCCCAGCTCGAAACGGCGTACGAGCAGGAACGCGAAGGCCGCGAGCGTCGCGAATACGCCCAGCGCGAACGGCAGGCCCATGCCTTCGCCGAGGCTGCCGCGCTCGAGGTTGTCGGGGTGAAGCGCGCGGCTCCCGAACAGCTCGATCGCGTAGTAGTTCAGCGGGATCAAGGCGGCGCCCAGGATCCCGTAAACCGCAGCGAAGCGCGCCGCGCGTTCGCTGCCCTCTGTGAAGCTGCGCAGCAGCAGATAGGCGACGTAGGCCAGGTAGAGCAGCAGTGTGACGGTGAGACGCGGGTCCCAGGTCCACCACTTGCCCCAGGTGCCCTTTGCCCAGATCGGGCCGGTGATCAGCATCAGCGTGCAGAACACCACGCCGACTTCGGCCGACGCGGCAGCGAAGCGATCGAAGCGCTCGTTTCCGCGCACGAGAAAGAGCCCTCCCGCGAGCGCGGCGCCGATGAAGCCCGCGTAGGCGGCGAAGGCGAGCGGCGGGTGCACGTAGAGAATTTTCTGGATGACGCCCTGCACGGCGTCGAGCGGTGCGTGCCAGACCGCCCACGCCCACCACGCGCCGAGCCCGACGAGTGCGGCCGAGGTGCCTTGCTTCCAACGCTGCATGGCCAAGGGCCTCTCACTCATCGAGCACGAACTCGAAGCACAGGAACGAGACGATCGCGTAGACGGCGTCCGCGACGATCAGCATCTGGATTGGCGGCCACGGTAGCGACCCCGTCTCGAGTAGCTGCGTCGTGGCGCGCACCGCGGCGAGCAGCACCGGCACCAGCAGCGGCAGCAGCAGGAGCGGCAGCATCACCTCGCGATAGCGGGTGCGAACGCTGATCGCGGAGAGCAGCGTGCCGGCGCAAGCGATGCCGAGCCCGCCGAGGCCAGCGATCGCGGCCAGCTGCGGCGCCACGGCCCAAAGGTCGAGCGTGAACGCGAGCGCGAAGAAGACCGCGGTGAGCGCCTGCACCACGCCGAGGATCAGGAAGCTCGCGGTGGCTTTGCCGAGGAACAGAAAGCCGCGATCGACCGGCGCCAGCGCGAGCGCCGAGAGCGCGTCGTTCTCGAGCTCGGCGGCGAACGCGCGGTTCATGCCGAGCACGCCTGCGAACACGTAGGCGACCCAGAGCAGCCCCGGCACGTAGCCGTTCTGCGCGGCATCGAGCGATGGCGGCGCGGCGAAGTAGAGCACGAGCACCACGAGCAGTGAGAACACGAGCATCGCAGCAAAGCGGTCGCGGCTGCGCCACTCGATCGCCAGGTCCTTCCAAAGCACGGCGAGGAATGCGTTCACGGCGCGGCCTCGAGCGCGGCGACCGCATCGCGATAGGCGCTCTCGAGAGCTGGCGTGCTCGCGAGCGCGCTCGCTGCGACCGCCAGAGCCTGGCCGCGCACGAGTACCAGCGCGCGGGTCGCGAGCTGCACGGCACGCGCGAGCTCGTGGGTGACGAGTACCGCCGCGCGCGCGCCTCCGCGCTGCGTGGCGAGGCGCTCCGCGAGCTTCTCCGCGGCGCGCGGGTCGAGGCCAGTGAACGGCTCGTCGAGCAGTAGCAGGCGCGGCTCGTGAACGAGCGCGCGTGCAATCGCGACGCGCTGCGCCCAGCCGCGGGAAAGCTCGCCCGCAGCTCGGTCGGCGACCGGCGCCAGCTCGTGGGCCTCGATCAGCGTGGCCGCGCGTGCCGCCGGTTTTGCCACGTCGTAGAGCCGCGCCGCGAGCGTGAGGTTCTCGCGCGCCGTGAGCTGCGGGGAGAGGAACGTCGCGTGGGCGACGAGTCCGACCGCCGCGCGGCGGGCCGGGCGGGTGGCGCCATCGGGCCCGACTTCGAGAACGCCCGCACTCGGGCGCGCGAGGCCCGCAAGCAAGCGCAGCAGCGTCGACTTCCCCGCGCCGTTTGGGCCGAGCAGCGCGAGCGTCTCGCCCGCTGCGAGCGTCAAATCGAGCGGCTGCAGTGCGGCAAGCGGGCCGAAGCGCTTCGCGAGCCCCGTCGCGCGCACGACCGCGCCGCTCATGCCGCGGGCGCTCCGAACGGCGCGCCACAGCTCGCGCAGAAGCGATGCTCGGGGGCAGCGAGCGCGCTGCACACGGGGCACGCGCGTGAAGGCGGCGCGGAGGCTGCGCTCGGAGTCTCGCCGCTCTCGCCAGCGGTCTCCCCACGAATCAACCCCGACGCCTTCCCACGCAGCTCTCCTCGCAGCCGTGCGTAATCTTCGGGCGACAGCTTTGCCGTTTAGAAATAGTGGTCGAGATCGTGGATCGCGTCGTAGATCGCGTCGCGCTCGTCGCGCGCCGGCTCATCGTGCTGCACGTCCCCGAGTCCCCGCGCGTCGCCGCGCCGGAGGAACGGCAGCGCGATCCAAGCGAGAGCGCCGAGCCCCGCGAGCGCGCCCACGGCGCGAGCGGTCGTCGGGCTGGCTGCGCGACGTGGCGGCAGCGCATCGAGCGTGAGCGCGATCTCCTCGCCGGGCTCCACGTCGAACGCTTCGAGCGTCAAGTAGTTGAGATCTTCGGTGCGCACAGGGCGCGCGCGATGAAGCCGCGGCGAGCTCGGCGCAAGACGGCCAGTGTCGGCGACGAAGATGCGCAGCAGAGGCACGCGTGCATCGAAGCTGCGCACGAGCCGCGCCCCGGCCTCGGGGACCGGCACGCGATACGCGATCTGCACGGGCACCTCGCCCGGCGAGAGGCTGCCGAGGATCGCCACGCCACCGCCCGGATCCGGCGCGAACTCGAGGCCCGGGGCTTCGCTGCCGAAGCGTACGTCGTTCGCGTCGCCCGGAATCGGCACGCGCAGCAGCGGAGATTGTGGCGTCCCCAATAACAAACCGCTGCCGCTCGCGGCGATCAGGTGCGTCTCGGTGACCGCGATCGCGGCATCGTCGGCGCTGAGCACGATCTGCACCTCGTGCACCGCGATCGCGCTCGGGTCGATACGCGCGGGCGGCACGACCAGCGAGAACATGAGCGGCCCGCGCGGCTGCGCGGCGGTGAAGCGCGTGACGGCGCGGCCGTTGTCCTCGGCGGCGCCCGCGTTCGCGAGCCCGGGTGCGTCGAACGCGCCGACGCCCTCGGGCACGAGCACGCTGAAGCTCTCGACGCCCGGCGCCGGCGTGAACGCGAAGCGGAAGCGCACGCTCTCGGGCGACGTCTCGCCGCCCGCGACGCGATAGGCCCAGACGAGATCCTGGGCGCCGGGATAGAACGGACCGTAGTAACGCAGCGTCGCGCCCTCGCGCGCGAGGCCCTCGGGAATCACGCCGAGCGGCATGCGGAAATCACTCGCGCCGTTCGGCAATGCCGCGCGCAAGCCGGGCGCCCTTCGTTTGCGCTCGCTGGGCGGCACGTAGGCGATCTCGGCACCCGCGAGCTCGAGCGCGAACGTCTCCTCGACGCGCAGGCCGTCGGCTTCGCGATAGAGCCGCAGCGTCTGCTCGCGAATGCGGAGCCGGCTCATGTCGCTCGTCAGATCGGCGACGCGGATATCCGCGCTCGCGCGCTTCTGCCCGGGCTCGAACACCACGCGCCCGCCGGGAACGGGAATGCCCTGGTGCCGCGCCCCGACCAGGTACGCGACGCTCGCGGTACTCGACACGCCCTCGAACGCGAACCCGCCCTGCGCATCGCTGTGCGTGCGGCGCAGGCCCGGCGTGCCGTCGGGCGAGAGCGCGTAGAGCACGACCTCGACGGCGGGAACCGGGCGGTTCGCGTCGCCTTGCAGCACGCGGCCCTCGATGCGCGCGTCGCCGGCCGGCACGTCGGGCGGAGCCTCGTCCTGCGCGCGCGCGCCGAGCGCGAGCGCGAGCCATAACAACACTGCCAGCGCGGGGCGCAGCTTCAAGCGGCGACTCGGCGTTGGTGAGGCCACATCACGAGCAGCGTGCCGAGCACGAAGGTCGCGCCGCCGAGCCAGATCCAGCTGACGAGCGGGTTCACGAACACCTTCAGCGTGGCGGAGCCGTTCGGCTCGATCGCGGTGAGGATCACGTACAGGTCTTCGCCGAACGTCGAGTAAATCGCCGGGATCGAGCTCGGCTGCTGCTCGAGCCAGTACACGCGCTTCTCGGGCGTGAGCGTCGCGAGCGGCGCGCCGCGCTTCGAGAGGCGGATGCGCGCCTCGGCGCCCCCATAATGCGGATCGATCAAGGCGTTCGCGGTCAGGTACTCGAGCTTGTAGTCGCGAATCTCGACCGAGCCGCCGGGCACGATGTTCTCGAGCTTCTCGACGTCGAGCGCCTGGCCGGCGAACCCGATGAAAAAGAACACCACGCCGAGGTGCACGACGTAGCCGCCGTAGCGCTGCTGGTTCGTGCGGAAGAGCTTCGCCAGCGACGCGAATGCGCCCACGCCGCCGCGCATCTTGGCGCGTAGCGCGCGCCAGAACTCCTCGCTGATCGTGGTCGTGACGAGCGCCGCGATGCCCCAGTTGAGCGACGCGAGCCACTCCTCGGTGCCGAGCCACGCGACCAGCGCGGCGAACGTCACCACGCCCACGCCGACTGGCGCGAGGAGCTGCCGGCGCAAGTTCGCCGGCGTCGCACGCCGCCATGCGAGCAGCGGCCCGATGCCGGTGAGCAGCAGCAGCGGGAGTGCGATCCACACCAGGTAGCCGTCGAACCACGCGGGCCCGAACAGCACCTCGCGGCCCTGGATGAAGGTCGAGAACTTCGGGTAGAGCGTGCCGAAGAAGACGACCGCGAGGATCGCCATGAACAGCCAGTTGTTGATGACGAAGCTCGCCTCGCGCGAGACGACCGACTCGAGCTTGTTGGGCGAGCGCAGCGCGGAGACGCGGTAGAGAAGCGCCGCGGTGAACCCCACGAACGCGAACGCCACGTACCAAGCGAACAGCACCCCGAAGATCTCCGTCTGCGCGAAGGCGTGCACCGATCGCACGAGCCCCGCGCGCGTGATCATCGTGCCGAACAGACACAGCCCGTAGGTGAGCCCGATCAGCACGAAGTTCCAGATCTTCAGCATGTCGCGTTTCTCTTGCACCATCACCGAGTGCAGGTACGCGGTCGCTGCGAGCCACGGCATGAACGACGCGTTCTCGACCGGGTCCCACGCCCAATAACCGCCCCAGCTGAGCACTTCGTAGGCCCAGCGGCCGCCGAGCAGGACGCCGATCGAGTTGAAGCTCCAGGCCCACAGCGTCCAGCGCCGCGTGACGCGCATCCAGGTCGTGCCGAGCTGCCCCGAGAAGAGCGCCGCGAGCGCGAAGGCGAAGGGCACGGAGAAGCCGGTGAGTCCGATGTAGAGCACGATCGGATGAATCAGCATCACCGGGTGCTGGAGCAGCGGGTTCATGCCATTGCCGTCCGACATCACGTGCTGCGGCGGCAGCTTCTCGAACGGGTTCGAGACGTAGTTCAGCAGGATCAGGAAGAAGGCCGCGTTCAGCGCGAGCACCGCGCACACCCACGGCACGAGCGCGCGTTCGCGGCGCTGCACCGTAATGGCTGCGGCGGCGTACGCGACCGTCATCCACGTCCACAGCAGCAGTGAGCCCGCTTGCCCGCCCCACACGGCGGCGAGCCGGTAAGGCGTCGCCATCGTGCGCGCCACGTTCTGCGCGACGTACTCGAGCTGGAAGTCGAGCGTCGCGACCGCATAGAAGAGCGCGAGCAGCGCGAACGTGACGAGCGCGAACAGCCCATAGATGCCGCGGCGCGCGACGGCCGCCCACTCTTCGGATTTCGTAATGCCTGCGGCGACGCCCGCGATCGCCGCGACGGCCGCTGCGAGAAGTGCGAGCTGCGCCGCGTAGTAGCCGAGGTCGGGGATCACGCTGGGTTTACTCCGCTCGTCTGCTGCGACTGGGCGCGGAGCATCGCGCTTCGGTTCGCTGCGGCTAGATCTGCTTGCCGGCCTCGGCCTCGCGCGCCATCGCCTCGAACTTCGAGGGGCACTTGGCGAGCAGGTTCGTCGCGTGGAAGGTGCCAGCGGGCGTGAGCTTGCCCTCGACCACCACCTCGGCGCCGTCCTTGAACAGGTCCGGCGTTTCGAGGCTCGCAAACTCGACGACCAGCGCGCCCTCGGGAGATCCGCCGCCGTGTGGCGCAACCTCCTGCACCGCGAACGTCACGCGCTTCGCTGCGACATCGCGCTCGATCGTGCCGAGCGCGACGAAGCCGTGCACGCGCACCGGCTCGCCGACTGCGCCGCCCGCCTTGAACTCGGCGAGCGTCTGGAAGTAGGTGAACGACGCCTCGCCGTTCTGCGATGCGCCGAGCCACCCGATCAGGCCCGCGATGAGGAGCGCGCCGATCGCGATCTGAACGCCCTTCGACATGCCCGCAACCTAGAGATTGGGCCCCAGTGAGTCAAAGCCGGGCATGTGAAAGCGTCACAAAGTCGCGGGGTTGGCGCGCCGAGTTGACGCTCGCGCGCAAGTCGCCGATCCACTGCCGCGATGCCGCCCTCCGATCACCTCGCTGCGCTCTCGCCGTTCCTCGCGATGGAGGTGCTCGAGCGCGCGCAGGCGATGGAGCGTGGCGGCGTGCGCGTCATTCACCTGGAGATCGGCGAACCGGACTTCGCCCCGCCGCCGGCCGCGGTCGAGGCGGCCCGCGCCGCGCTCGCCGCCGGGCGCACGAAGTACACCGCGAGCGTCGGGCTGCCGGAGCTGCGCGAGGCGATCGCGGCGGACAAGCAGGCGCGCAGCGGCGTCGCGGTCGATCCTGCGTGCGTGCTCGTGACGAGCGGGACCTCGCCCGCGCTGATGATGGTATTCGCGGCGCTGTGCGAGCGCGGCAGTGAGGTGATCGTGCCCGCGCCGCACTACGCGTGTTATCCGAACTTCGCGCGCTTCGTCGGCGCCGAGCCGGTCGCGGTGCCGTGTGATCCGGCCGCGGGCTGGGCGATCGATCCTGACGCGGTGAAGCGTGCGATCACGCCGCGCACCCGCGCGATCGTGGTCGGCTCGCCCGCGAACCCGACCGGCGCCGTGCAGCCGCGCGACGTGATGGCGGCGCTCGCGGGCCTCGGCGTGCCGCTCGTGAGCGACGAGATCTACGACGGCCTCGTATACGACGGGACGCGCGTGACGAGCGCGCTCGAAGTGAGCGACACGGCCTACGTGCTCGATGGCTTCTCGAAGCGCTACGCGATGACGGGTTTCCGGCTCGGCTACGCGATCGCGCCGAAGCCCGCGATGCGCACACTGCAGACGCTGCAGCAGAACC
>JANNKN010000767.1:0-4028 GCA_031396315.1 Deltaproteobacteria bacterium | reverse complement strand
CCAGCGGCGAGCAGGTCATCCTGCATCGCTCCGCCACATCGTCGGCCGCAGGCCCGGGCTGGGGCCCGCTGAGCGTCGCCGTCGACGCATCCACGCCGGTGCCGGGCAGCGCCGGTCCGCTGAGCTCCATCGGGCGCATCGCCGCCAACAGCGCTGCCTTCCACGGCCGCACGACCACTGGCCAGGACGGCATCTACAAGCTCGACAACGGCGTGCTCACGCGCATCGCCGACAAGACGACACCGGTGCCCGGCGGCAGCGGCACATTCACCGGCTTCCTCGACGACGTCTCGAATGACGACGGTGGCGTGACCTTCATCGGGCAGAGCGGAGGTGGGAACGGCATCTACACTACGCTCACGGGGCGCCTGCAAAAGGTGGTGCAGGCCAACGACGTGATCGAAGGCCGCACCGTGTCGAGTTTGAGGCTCGAGCGCGACGCCGCAGCCGGCAGCCTGGTCGCGTTCGGTGTGCGCTTCTCGGACGGACACGACGGCGTGTTGGTGAAGGAGCTCCCGGAGCCCTTCGACACGAGCGATGTCGTCCAACGCGCGATCCATCTGGACGTCGAGCTCGATCCGGACCCCGCGATCCTCGGCCCCGACCCGCGCGCGCTGCTCGTCGGCGACCTCGGCACCGCGCGGCTGCGCGGCATCTGGAAGTCGAACGGCACGCTCGGCACCGTCACGATTCCGGGCAGTGAGGTGGCGCGCTTGCTGGCGCTGCAGTTCGGCCCGGCGACGTCCGGCGGGATCGGCGAGTGGGTGATTACGGTCGACGTCGCGACGGGCATGATCCTCTCGTCGACGGCGGGCGGCACGCTCGCGAACGGCCCGTTCGCGCTGAACGCAGACACGAACGGCGGGCCGTGGACGAGCCCGCTGATCGCGGGCTCCATTCCGGGCGCGACCGCCGGCTTCGAGACGAACGCGAGCGGGCAGAAGCTCTTCTGCTCGAACGCGTACAGCCAGCTCGCGGGCGGCGCGTGCGCCGCGGGCGCGTTTGGTTTCCCCGCGGCGAGTCATTACGACCGCAAGAGTGGCTTCGTGCACATGACCGGCCCCCTCACGCTCGGCAACGTCGTGTTGTGGGACTTCCTCGGCGATCAGCGCTGGCTCGAGGCGCCCGTGAGCCCGTGCCCCGACCTCGACTCCGACGGCGTGTGCGACCCGGTGGACAACTGCATGTTCGAGCCGAACGCGGGACAGCAGGACGTGGGCGGATTCGGCGCCGCTGTGCCCCCCGACGGCCGCGGAGACGCCTGCCAATGCGGCGACGTTTCGAACAACGGTCGGGTCACGAGCGCTGACGCCACGCTGATCACGCGCTCGATCCTGGTGCCGCCGACCGCGCAGCTCGCTGCGCCGGACAAGTGCAACGTGGGCGGCAGCGCCGCGTGCAGTTCGGCCGACGCGACGATCGCGACGCGCGCGAACTTGGTGCCGCCGACCGCGACCGCGCAGAACCTCTGCGCGGCTGCGGCGCCCTGATCGCCGACAGCGCGCCATAGGGCACCGCCGCCCGCTCCGCGCCGGCCACGTTGGCCAATTGCGCCTATGCGCCGGAGTTTCTTTGCCACCGTCCCGACGGCATGGCTACCTCCTCACCCGAGGAGCGCCGTCGATGCGAATTTTTCTCGGCCTCGTTCTCGCCCTGTCAGCGCTCGCGAGCGAGGGGCTCGCGCAGTCGCTCGAGATCTCGTCGGACACGACCACCGTGCTCGCAGGCGTCGTAGTGGATCGGCGGCAGCCGGCAGAGGACGACAACGTGGCGATCGTGCCGACGGCGATCGGCCCGGCAGCACCGGGCGTGAGCCTGCCGAACGGCTCCGATCTCGATGCGTTCGACCGCCTGCCGAATGGGGACGTGCTGTTCTCCACCGACATCACCGTCGCAGTTGCGGGCCTACCGGCCCCGGGTGTCGCGGGCCCGGGCGACGTCGTGCTGGTGGACCCGCAAGGCCCGGTGATCGTTTACTCCGCCACAGGCGCAGGGCTCGCGGCCGGTACCGACGTCGATGCTGTGAGTGCGGAAGCCGACAGCGACCTGCTGCTCTCGTTCGACACCACCGTGAGCGTCAGCGGCACCGTCGTCGACGACGAGGATGTCGTTCGAATCGATACGCCGACGGGCAATCCCACGCTGGTGTACGACGGCAGCGCACAGGGCGTCGCCACGGGGCTCGACCTCGACGGCGTGTATCGCAAGCTCGACGACGGCCACCTGCTGCTCTCGTTCGACGGTTCGGGCACGCTCGGCGGCATCCCGTTCGACGACGAGGATGTGCTCGATTGGAATCCGGCGAACGGTGCCTACGCGTTTGCGTACGACGGCAGCTCGCCGCCCGCAGCGTGGGCCGCGGGTGCGGATTTGGATGCGGTTTCGGGATTTCCGACGGATGGGGACGGAGACGGCGTGGGGGATGTCGGAGACAACTGCCCGAACTTCGCCAACGCGAATCAGAGCGATGTCGGCGGCATCGGCGCCGCCTCTGGCGCGGATGGCATCGGCGACGCCTGCCAGTGCGGCGACGTGAGCGGCAACGGCCGCGTGACCACCGCGGACGCGACCCTGATCACGCGCTCGCTGCTGGTGCCGCCCACCGCCACGCTGACTCGCGCGGACCTGTGCAACGTCGGCGGCAGCGCCGCCTGCACCACGGCGGACGCGGTGATCGCGACGCGCGCGCTGCTCGTGCCGCCAACTGCGACCGTGCAGCAGGTGTGCGCGCCGGGCCTGCCCTAGGGTTGGCAGGCTGAGTCGCCGTACGACCCAATTGCGGCCGAAACTGCTGCCACTTTATGCGCGGATCTCCCACATTAGCCTCCAGACTTCAGCGGAGGTGTCTCGTGCGGCAGCGGGCTTGGCGTGTCTCGGCAGCGGCAGCGGCGGCGGTGTTCGGTGGGATGCTCGTAGCCGCTCCGGCCTCGGCGCAGCTCGCGACGTCGCTCCAGGTGAGTCCGAATCCGGTGGTCGCCGGGGGAATCATCGATGCCGCCCTCACCGTGAGCAACCTCGGGGCCGCGGCCGTCGCGAACGTCAGTCTCCAGCTCGATCTGCCGGCGCAGGTCGCCGGGTTCAACCAGAATCTCACGACCGCGAACGGCACATGCACCGGGTCGGGCAACCTCAACGCCAACTGCGACGGCTCACTCAGCGAGACGATCACCTGGGTGCTCGGCACGCTCGCGGCCGGCGAACGCAAGACGGTGTCGGCACCGCCGCAGGTCTCCAACGTGGCTGTCAACGGAACGGTAGTTTCGTTCACCGGCCGCGCACTCGCGGGCGCGGTCGTTCAGAGCTCGGACACGGATTCCACGACGGTTCAGAGCGCCACCCCGTTCGAGCTCGCGCTCGACGTGTCCGCCGATCCGGTCGCGCCGGGAGCCGATCTCACGTACACGGCGAGCTTCGGAAAGCGGAGCGCCGGCACCGCGCCCGGCACGACGCTCGCGCTCGCGCTGCCCGCGGGCACGAGCTTCGTTTCCGCGAGTGACGGCGGGGTGTTCGCCGCAGGCGTCGTGACCTGGAGCCTCGGAACGCTCCCGGCGAACGAGGGCGGCACGCGCCAGGCGGTTGTCCAAGTCGACGCGCTGGCGACGGAAGGGTCGCTGCTGGGAGCCATCGCGCAGATCCAGGCGCCCTCGTTGATTCCCGCAAGCGCGGAGTCGGTGACGGTGGTGCAGTCGGGCTCGCCCCTCGCACTCGAGATCGAGGCGAGCCCCGACCCGGCGACTGCCGGCCGGTACCTCGACGTGCAGCTCACCGTCGCGAACCTGAGCGCCGGGACGATCGACGCCGTGCTCGAGCTGCGGCTGCCGCCGCACGTCGCAGGGTTCAACCAGAACCTGCTCACGGGCGACGGCGTGTGCACGATCTCCGGGAATGTGAACGTCACCTGCGACCTGCGTGAGCGCGTGCAGTGGGATCTGCTGCCGCTCGGGCCCGGCGAACGCATCACGGTTGCGCTTCCGCCGCAGCTCTCCAACGTACTGATCGGCGGGATGGTGGTGCCGTTCCGCGCCGAG
>JANNKN010000754.1:0-10583 GCA_031396315.1 Deltaproteobacteria bacterium | reverse complement strand
GACGGAGATCGGTGCGGACGTGCCCGGAACGCTCGCGGCGGAGTACCACGACGTCGGCAGCAAAGTAGCGGCGGGCGCCCCGCTCTTTCGCATCGACCCGGGCACGAACGAGATGGCGCTCGGAGAGGAGCGTGCGGGCCTCGCGCTCGCGCGCGCCGAGAGCGCGAACGCGGCGGCGGAGGCGGAGCGCATGGCGACGCTCGTCCTGGAGAACGCCGCCTCGGTGCAGCGCGCGGATCAGCTGCGCACGCAGGCGGAAGTGGCCGCCGCGCGCGCAGTGCAGAGTGAAGCGCGCGTCGCGCGCGCCGAGCGCGACCTCGCGCGCACGACGGTGCGCGCGCCCTACGCGGGCAGCGTGGTCGAGCGGCGCGCGCACGAGGGCGCGCTCGCGGGTGCGGCGCCAATCCTCGTGCTGCAGGAATCCGGCGCGCTCGAGGCGATCCTCGACGTGCCCGAGACGACTCCGATCGCGGTGCGCGCGGGTCACGCCGTGCGCCTGTTCGCGCAAGGCGTCGCCGAGCCGCTCGTTACGTCGGTGACGCGCGTCTCTGAGCGCATCGACCCGAGCACGCGCACCTACGAAGTACACTGCCTCGTCGTCGATGCGAGCGGCGCGGTGAAAGCCGGCTCCTACGCGCGCGCGGAGATCACCGCCGTGCGCGAGACGCCGCAGCCCGTCGCGCCGCGCAGTGCGCTCGTCACGCGTGACGGGCGCGCCTATGTGCTGCGCGTCGAGAGCGGCATCGCCCGCGAAGTGCCGGTGCGCGTCGGCATCGCGACCGACACGCGCGTCGAGCTGCTCGCGGGCGTGGCGCCCGGCGACGTGCTCGTGCATGGCGAAGCGGCGCAGCGGCTCGAGGATGGCGCGCGCGTCGAGGCCTCCGCGGCTTCCCCTAACGCAGCGCTCGCGCAGAGCGAGCCGGCGCCGTGAGGATCGCGGACATCTCGATCTCGCGGCCCGTGTTCGCGGCGATGTTGAACCTCGGCCTGGTCGTGCTCGGGCTGATCTCGCTCAGCCGCCTCGAGCTGAAGCTCGAGCCCGACATCGACTTCCCGTTCGCGACCGTCGTGACCGAGCTGCGCGGCGCGTCCCCCGAGACGGTGGAGCGCGAAGTCACCGAGCTGATCGAGGAGCAGATCAACGCGATCGAAGGCGTGAAGGAGATCAGCTCCACCTCCGAGCAAGGCCTCTCGCAGATTCACATCGAGTTTCGGCTCGGCTACGAGATCGACACCAAGGTTCAAGAAGTCCGCGACAAGGTCGCGCTCGCGCGCGCCGAGCTGCCGCTCGACATCGAAGACCCGATCGTCCAGAAGTTCGACCTGAACGCGATCGAGTTCATGACGATCGTGCTCGGCGGCCCGGTCAGCCAGCGCGAGCTCACGGACTTCGCGGATCACACCGTGAAGGATCGGCTCGAGCGCATCCCCGGCGTCGGCGGCGTCAAGATCCGTGGCGGGCGCGAGCGCGAGGTGCGCATCTGGCTCGATCCGCTGCGCCTCGCGGGCTACGGGCTCGCGATCGAGGACGTCGCGGACACGCTGCGCCGCGAGAACGCGGAGCTCGCGAGCGGGCGCATCGAGGGCGCTGCCAAAGAGTGGTCCGTGACGACGCAAGGCAAGGCCCGCACGGTCGAAGAATTCGGCGCGCTGATCCTTGCCGACCGCGCGGGGCGCCCGATCCAGCTGCGCGACGTGGCGCTCGTCGAAGACGGCATGGCCGAGGAGCGCAGCATCGCGCGCGTGAACGGCGAGCCCGGCGTTTCGATCGACGTGCAGCAGCAGAGTGGCTCGGATCTCGTGAAAGCAGCGCGGCTGATCCGCGAAGAGCTGACGAAGATCCAGAAAGTCGCGCCGCCCGGCGTGAAGATCTCCGTGCTGCGCGACTACGCGCGCATCATCGAGGAGCAGATCTCGTCGGTGCTGTTCGACATGGCGCTCGCCGCCGTGCTGGTCGTCGCAGTGGTGCTCGTGTTCATGCGCAATTGGCGCTCGACACTGATCGCCTCGCTCGCGATTCCGGCGAGCGTGATCTCGAGCTTCACGATTCTCTACGCCCTGGGGCTCTCCCTCAACAACATGACGCTGATGGCGCTCTCGCTCGCCGTCGGGCTCGTGATCGACGACGCGATCGTCGTGCTCGAGAGCATCTTCCGCCGCGTCGAACGCGGCGAGGATCCGAAGCAGGCGGCGATCACGGGCACGCGCGAAGTCGCGCTCGCGGTAGTCTCGACGACGCTCGCGGTGTGCGGCGTGTTCGTGCCGATCCGCTTCATGACGAGCACGATGGGCCGCTATTTCTTCGAATTCGGCGTCTCGGTCACCGTCGCGGTGCTGATGTCCGCGCTCGTCGCGCTCACGCTCACGCCGATGCTCGCGAGCAAGCTGTTGCGGAACACACCGAAAGAGAGCGCCTTCTTCCGCGCCTGCGAGCGGATGCTGCTGAGGCTCGAGAGCGGCTACGCGCGCCTGCTCAGCTGGTCGCTTGAGCACAAGGCCGCGACGATCGCGCTCGCGGTCGCGACCGTGTTCTCCGGCTGCGGCGTGTTCAGCACCTTGCCGACGAACTACTTCACGCAGGACGATCTCTCCGAAGTCTCCGTCAGCGCAAAGGGCGAGATCGGGACGCCCCTCTCCGTAACAGATCGCACGCTGCACGCGATGGAAGCCGCGGTCGCGGATCATCCCTACGTCGTGACCGTGTTCGCGACCGCTGGCGACGAGCTTCAGCATCAACCGCACAAGGCGCGCATGAGCCTCTTGCTCACGCCGAAGGACGAGCGCGACGACGACATCCACACGACCTTCGACGAGATCCGGTCGCGCGTTGCGGCGGTGCTGCCGCCGGGCACGGAAATCTCCGTCGGCCATCCCACCTACGCGAGCTCGAGCGGCGAGGGCTACAACGACATCGCCTACAGCGTGCAGGGCCCCGACCTCGAGCAGATCGCGCGCTACGCGGCGCAGATCCGCGCGAAGATGGAGGCGGACCCGGATTTCGTGGACGTGCGCTGGTCCCACGAGACGGGGCGGCCGCAGATCACCCTCGACGTAGACCGCGGCCGTGCAGCCGACGTCGGCGTCTCCTCCGTCGCACTCGGCCGGACGCTGCGCACGCTGCTCGCGGGCGAGAAGGTCGGCTCGTTCGAAGATCGCGGCGAGCGTTACGACGTGCGCGTTCAGGTATTGCCCGAATTTCGCGACGACCCGAGCCAGCTCGACCTAATTCGCGTGCGCTCGCTGCGCGGCGACCTCGTACCGATCACGAGCGCGGTCGTCGTGCGCAGCGAGAGCGGCGCGGTCGAAGTGCGGCGTCACAACCGCGCGCGCATGGTGCGGCTCTACGCGGGCAAGTCGCCGGATACGTCGATGAAAGTCGCGCGGGAGAACCTCGAGCGCTACGCGACCGAGGTCGGCATCGCGCCGCCGTATTCGCTGGATGCTGGCGGCGCGGCGGAGTCGGAGCAGGAATCCGCCGCAGACCTCGGCTTCGCGCTCGGGCTCGCGATGATCTCGATCTACATGATCCTCGCGTCGCTGTTCAACTCGCTCACGCACCCGCTCACGATCATGACCTCGGCGCCGCTCTCGTTCGTGGGCGGTTTCTTCGCGCTGAAGCTCGCAGGCATGTCCTTCGACATCATGGGCGCGATGGGCCTGCTCGTACTGATGGGCCTGGTGATGAAGAACGGCATCTTGCTGGTGGACTACACCAACCAGCTGCGCGAACAGGGGCTTCCGCGCGATCAGGCGATCCTACGCGCCGGGCCGGTGCGCATGCGCCCGGTGCTGATGACTTCCGCCGCGCTCGTGCTCGGCCTGCTGCCGATGGCGCTCTCGAACGCGACCGGCGCCGAGTTCCGTGCGCCGATGGCAATGATCGTGATCGGCGGCCTCGCCACATCGACTGCGCTCACGTTGATGGTCGTGCCCGTGTTCTACGCGTTGCTCGACGGCCTGAACCTGCGTGTGCGCGCCGCCGCGACACGCGCGATCGCGGGAATGAAACGCAAGGCGCCCGAACGCGACGGACAGGGTGCACCGCGCTGAGCGGCTGGCGCCGAGCGCGCACGCAACGGAGTGACGATGGAGAAGCTCGCCTACGTGTTATGGAAACGCGGCGAAGAGCCGAACGAGGCGTTCAAGCGCCGCCTGCTCGACGAGGCCGCGCCGCGCCTGCTCGCGCTCGAGATCGAGCGCGTACGCATCGCGGTGGTCGATGGCGATGTCGAGGCTGGCGAGAAACTGCGGCTCGGGGCGATGTCTCCGCCGAAAGCTGCGTTCCTCTCTTTCTGGATCGAGCAGTCGCAGGATCGCGCGAGCGTCGAGCGCGTTCTCGCCGGCATCTGCGGCGCATTCGCGGGCTACCTCGTCGTCGAGTCGCGGCCGCTCGTGAACCGCAATGTGCGCGCGGGGGCGCGCACGCCGGGCTTCGTGCTCGTCACGTGTATCGAGCCCGCGGACGGCCTCCCGTACGAAGAGTTTCTCCGCATCTGGCACGAGCAGCAGCGCGCCTGCGCGATCGAGACCCAGAGCACCTTTGGCTACGTGCGCAACGAAATCGTGCGTGCGCTCACTCCGAACGCACTGGGCGGAGTGCCGCTTCCGAAGTGGGCCGCGATCGTGGAGGAGAACTTTCCGCTCGCTGCGCTGAACGACCCGGCCGCGTTCTACGACGCCGTCGGCGATCCTGCGAAGCTGAAGCGCAATCTGAAACGCATGCTCGAGACTTGTCAGGGATTCATCGCGCAGGAGCGCGTCGAGTCGCATCCCATGAGCGAGTACGTGCTCTAGCGCGAGGCGGTGCTTCGGAGGCGAAATGCTGCGTGTGCTGCTGATTGCACTGGGCGTGCTACTCGTGCTGCGCTGGTTCGCGCGCCTGGCGGCGCCGCGCACTCCGCCGCAGGCGCCTCCGCCTCGGCAGCCGGACCGCGTGCCACATGCACGAGCGCCCTCACTGAGCCAAGCCGAGCGCGCCGAACTCGAGGCCGAACGCGAGCGCGCGCTGAGTGAGGGCCGACAGATCGACGCGATCAAGCTTCATCGCCGACTGACGGGCCCCAGGCTTGCGGAGACCGGAGGCGAACGCGACGAGCGGCGGCAACGGGGCGAACAGGGATGAGCGCAGACCTTTAAAATCGAAAGGCAGGCTTTCGATTTTCAAGGTTCTCCGGTCGCTCTCTCGAAGCGCGGCGCATCGGGCCAGAACACTGTGGCAGCGCGCGACACCGCGTCGAGATCGCCCGTCGTGAGGAGCTGCAAGCTCGGCCCCGCACTGCCGCTCAGGTACTCGGGATGCCGCGCGAGATAATCCTCCAGGCTATCCGCCACGAGCTCGGGCTGCGAGAGGATGCGCACGCCCGCGGGCAGATTCTCTGCGAACAACTTCTCGACCAATGAGAAGTGCGTGCAGCCGAGAATTGCACGATCCGGGGCGCGCCGGCCAGGAGCGCCGCCGGCGAGCTGATCGAGCATCGCCGCCACCGAATCCGCGACGATCGCGTCGAGCTCCGCGTGCGGGCGCGCGTGCTCGATCGCAGCCGCGAGCCCCGAGCAGGCTTGCTGCACGACGCGCACGCGCGGGCAACGCTTGCGAATTTCCTCCGCGTAGACGCCCGACTCGATCGTGCGCGTCGTCCCGAACACCGCGATCACGTCGCGATTATTCTTCTGCGGATACTGCGGCTTCGTCACCGCCCAGGGCGTTTGCGTCGCAGCCTCGACCGTCGGCGCGACGATGCCGATCACGTTGCGGCCCGAGAACTCCGCACGCGGCAACCAGTCTCGTTGCAAGGAGCGCAGCGCCACCGCGGTGGCGGTGTTGCAGCCGAGCACGACGAGCTTCGCGCCGAGCGCGAACAGGCGTGCGACGCCGGCGCGTGTTAGGTCCACGACCTCGGGCGACGCGCGATCGCCGTAGGGCGCGTTCGCGTGATCGCCGAGGTAGAGGAACGGCTGCTCTGGGAAGCGCGCAGAGAGCGCACGAAGAATGGTGAGGCCGCCGAGGCCGGAGTCGAAGATGCCGATCATTGGGCGCCGCAGGGTAGTGATGTGGGCGCTCAGCGCGAGAGGAGAGCGGCCAGCAAAGACGCCCCCACGGCGAGCGCCGCAGCAATCCCCAGCCTGGCGGGTGCTCGAGGCGCCTCGTCGCTCGTAGCCGAACGCCTCTTTGGCGCTCGAGGAATCAAGCACTCCAACCGCGGGAGCCACAATTCTGTGTCCGAGACCTCGGCCGCCTCCAGGAGCCAACGAGCCCCCGGCAGGTCACGACGAAGCGCGGCGCTGCCGACGATCAAACCGCCGCCAGCGCCTGCTCCAAATCCGCGATTAGGTCCCCCGAATCCTCCACGCCCACCGAGAGCCGCACCATCGCGGGCGTGATCCCGAAGCGCTTCTGATGATCGAGCGGCACGTCGGCGTGGGTCATCGTCGCGGGGTGCTCGGCGAGCGATTCGGTGCCGCCGAGCGAGACCGCGAGCTTTGCGAGGCGCAGTGCGTTCAAGAAGCGGAAGGCTTCGGCTTCGCCGCCGTCGATGTCGAAGGCGATGATCGAGCCGGGCGCGCTGCACTGCTTGCGATAGACGGCGTGCATCGGGTCGCTCGCGTCGAGCTGATCGAAGTAGTAGACGCGCCGCACTTTCGGGTGCAGCGCGAGGTAGGCGGCGACGTCGCGCGCGCCGCGCATCTGCGCGTTCATGCGCAGCGCCAGCGTCTCGAGCGACCGCAACAACAGCCAGGCGGTCCACGGGTCGGCGAGTGTGCCGAGGAAGGTCCGCAGCGTGCGGATCGGTGCGAGCGCCTGCTTGCTGCCGAGGCACGCGCCGGCCACGAGGTCGCTGTGGCCGCCGAGGAACTTCGTGGCGGAGTAGAGGACGATGTCGGCGCCATGGGCGAGCGGCGCCTGAAAGAGTGGCCCCAAGAAGGTGTTGTCGACCATCACGACGGGCTTGCGTTCGCCGGCGTCGATCTCCCGGATCAGTGCGGAGATGCCCGCGATGTCGACGAGCGCGTTGGTCGGGTTCGCGGGCGTCTCGATCAGCACGCAGCCGATGTGGGCGTGCTCGAGCTCCTTCCGCAAGCGCTGCGCGAGTTGCCCCACCGGCACGCCGGCCGGGAAGCCGACGGCGCGAATGCCGAACTGCGGCAGCACCGCGCGCAGCATGTGGTCGGTGCCGCCGTAGAGCGGCTCGCTGTGCACCACGACATCGCCGGGGCGGCAGTACGCGAGCAGGCTCGTCGCGATCGCCGCCATCCCGCTCACGAACACGCAGGCCGCCTCGGCATCGTCCCAGAGTGTTAGGCGGTCTTCGAGGATCTCGATGTCGGGGTTGTTGATGCGGCTGTAGATGAGGCCCGGCTCTTCGCCCGCGCGCGCGGCGCGCAAGCCATAGGCCACTTCGAAGAAGCTCTTGCCTTCTTCGGCGCTCTCGAACACGAAGGTCGAGGTCTGGAAGATCGGGCTCTTCAGCGCGCCTTCGCTGAGCCGCGGCTCGTAGCCGAAGCTCATCATCAACGATTCCGGGCGCAGCTTGCGTTCGCCGAGGAAGCGTTTCTCTTGCTTTGCCATTCGCGTCGCCTCCCACTCGATTTCATCACCGCGCGGCCAGCGCGTGCATTGCCTTTCAGCGCTTCATCGATGCCACTGTTCGATCTCCGCTCGGCTCCGAGGACTCCGCCTCGCTGCGCGCTTCGCTTGCCGCTAGCGATAGGCGCGGTCGATCGGGCTCTTCTCGGTCACGTTCGGGTGCTGAGCGATGCACGCGATCAGGCGCGCCGTCACGCCTTCGAGCGCGCGCAAGCTGTGCGGCTGACGCGAGTCGTAATACATCGCGTCGCCGGGCTCGAGGCGATTGCGTTCGCCACCGATTTCGACTTCGAGCACGCCCGCGAGCACGAACAGGAATTCTTCGCCTTCGTGTTGGGAGCGATTGAGTGCTGCGTCCTGCCCGGGCGGCACCTCGACGAGGAACGGCTGCATCAGCTTCTCGGTGAGGCCGTGCGAGAGCGACTGGTAGCGATAGTTGAGCACGCCGCCGGCTTCGCTGCGCGCCTTCACCGTCCAGCGCTCGGCGGCGCGCACGACTTCGACGCGCTTGTCCGGGATGCGCGTCTGGAAGAAGTGCCCGATCGAGACGCCGAGCACGTTCGCGATCTTGAGCAGATCGCCGACCGCCGGCACGGCCCGGCCGTCCTCGTAGTCGCGCAGCGCATCCTCGTCGAGCGTAGAGCGGCGCGAGAGATCTGCGAGCGAGAGGCCGTGGTCTTCGCGCAGCCGGCGGAGCTTCCCGCCAACGTCGAGCTTCAAGAAGTCGTCTTGCATGATCTTCTCCGACTAGTTAGGGCCGAAGACATCCGGAAAATCCGCGGACTCGAGGATCGCCTTCACGTCGGCGATGAACTGCGCGGCGTTCGCGCCGTCGGCGACGCGATGGTCGACGCTGATCGAGAGATTCATCAGCCGCCGCGCGACCACGTGATCGCCTACGAAGCGCGGCAGCCTGCGAATCGCATTGACGCCGAGCACCGCGACTTCGGGATAGTTGACGATCGGCGTCGAGACGATGCCGCCGAGCTTGCCGAGCGACGAGATCGTGAACGTGCCGCCGCGCAGCTCGTCGGGCGTGAGCTTGCCCTCGCGCGCGCGGCGTGCGAGCGCGTCGGTCGCGAGCGCGAGATCGCGCGTCGTGAGCGCTGCGGCGTCGCGGATCACCGGCACGACGAGCCCATCCGGCGCGGCGACTGCCACACCGAGGTGCAATTTCTGCTTGTAGACGAGCTCGTCGCGCGCTTCGTCGAGGCTCGCGTTGAGCGACGGGTGCTCCGGCAGCGCGCGCACCACCGCGCGCGCGATGAACGCGAGCGGCGAAAGTTTCTGCGCGCCGAGCGCGTCGGACTTCTCGAGCAGCGTCGTCAGGTCGAGCTCCTCGACGTAGGTGAAGTGCGCGGCGTGCTGACGCGCCTCGTGCATGTGGCGCGCGATCGCGCGGCGCAGGCCCCGCAGCGGAACGCGGCGCCAGTCCGGTGGGTCGTTCACCGGGGGAACCGGCGAACTCCGAGAGCTGGGTTCGCTCGCGGGAGCGGCGAGCTGATCGGGAGAACTGGCGGGTGACGCCGCGGTGGGCGCAGCGGCCGACGCGGGCTGCGGCCGGCTCGCGGCTTCCTCGACGTCGCGGCGCATGACGCGACCGCCGGGGCCCGTGCCCTCGACGCGCGAGAGCTCGATACCGAGCCGCTTCGCGAGCTCGCGCACCGCGGGCACCGCCTGCACCGCAGCCTCGCGCGCTGCCAGCGCTGCGCGGTGATGCGAGAGGCCCGGACGCGGAGGCATTGCGGGCGGGTGCCCGGCAGCAGGCTCCGCGGCGCGCGGAGCTGAGGACGCGGCGCTGGCGATTGCGGGGGAACGCGGCGTGGGAGGCGGCTCCGCGGCGGCAGTAACAGCCGGCGCACTCGGTGCCGCCGCGGGCGCACGCGCCGCCGCACTCGCGCCGTCGTCGATCTCGATCAACACGGCGCCCACCGGCACGATGGCGCCCTGCGCGAAGCCGAGCTTGCTGACGGTGCCCGCGACCGGCGACGGAATTTCGATGTTCGCCTTGTCGGTCATCAGCTCGACCAGCACCTGATCGAGCTCGACGCGCTCGCCTTCGCGCACGCGCCACTCGATCACCTCGGCCTCGACGACGCCCTCACCGATGTCCGGCAGCAAGAATCGAAACATGTCGGTCGCCACCCCGCTCGCCGCGCCAGCACGCGGGCCTAGTACTTGATGGTTCTCACCAGCGCTTCGAGAATGCGCTCCGCGTTCGGCAGATAGTGCTCTTCCAACGTGTATGGGAACGGCGTATCGAAGCCGCACACGCGCTCGATCGGTGCTTGCAGGCTCGCGAACGCTTTCGCTTGCACCGCCGCGACGAGCTCGGCGCCGAAGCCCGCTGTGATGGGCGCCTCGTGCGCCACCACCATGCGGCCCGTGCGCTCGACCGAGCGCACCAGCGTGCGCGCGTCGTAGGGCGTGATCGAGAGCAGGTCGATCAGCTCGACGTCGTAGCCTTCGCCCTCCGCACGCGCCGCCGCCTCGCGACAAATGCCGAGCATCGCGCCCCACGCGACGAGCGTCGCATCCTCGCCTTTGCGCACGATGCGCGCGCGCTCGAGCGGCAGCGTGTAGTAATCAGTCGGGATCTCGTCCTTCGCCGAGCGATAAATTCGTTTCGGTTCGAGGAAGATCACCGGGTCGTCGCACTCGAGCGCCGCCAGTAACAATCCCTTCGCCTCGTACGGGCCGGAAACCGCGACGACGCGCAGGCCCGGCGTGTGCGCGAAGTAGGCCTCGGGGCTCTGCGAGTGGTAGTGGCCGCCGCGGATGCCGCCGCCGTAGGGCATGCGGATCAGCACCTTGGGCGCGTACTGTGCGCCGCTGCGATAGCGGTACTTGGCGAGCTCGCTGACGATCTGGTCGAAGGCGGGGAACACGAAATCCGCGAACTGGATCTCGACGATCGGCCGCAGCCCGCCGAGCGCCATGCCGATTGCCATGCCCGCGATGCCGGCCTCCGCTAACGGCGTGTCGAAGACGCGGTCGG
>JANNKN010000685.1:0-5369 GCA_031396315.1 Deltaproteobacteria bacterium | reverse complement strand
GTTGATGGGGGACGTGTCAACCCGCCGCGCGCCGTCATGCGGTCCGCCGGTATGCTGCGCGCCCATGCGAAATCGATGGCTCAAATTCCTGGTCGCCTCGCTCGTCGCGCTCTTCGGCGGTTGCGCGGTGTTGCGGCACTTCTTGCCGCCCATCAACGCCCCGTTGATGAACTCGCTGTTCGGTTGGGGCGGCGAGCCACCCTCCGAAAGCGAGATGAGCCACCTGACCGTGCCGCCGGAATTCGAGATTTCCCTTTACGCGCTGGTTCCGGGCGTGCGGATGCTCGTCGCCACCCCGCGCGGCGACCTGATCGCGAGCCTTCCGCGCGCCGGGAAGGTCGTGCTGCTCACCCGCGACAAGGACGACGACGGCCGGCCCGACGCGGTGCGCGATCTCTTTACCGGGCTCTCGCGCCCGCACGGTCTCGCGCTCTCGAATGACGGCTGGCTGTACGTCGGCGAATCGGCGGCGGTGAGTCGTGTGCGGTTCAACGTGGGGAACGGCACACCCGAAGGTGCGCTCGAGACGGTCGTGAGTGGATTGCCCGAAGGCGGGAACCACTGGAGCCGCAACGTCGGAATCGGCCCCGACGGCAGGCTCTACGTGACGGTGGGCTCGAGCTGCAATGCCTGCCAAGAGGAAGACGAGAAGCGCGCCGCGATGCTGCGATACGCACCCGACGGATCGGGCTACGAGCTGTATGCGCGTGGCCTGCGCAATGCGGTCGACTTCGCGTGGCGGCCCGGAACCGGCGAGCTGTTCGCGACGGACAATGGCCGCGACTTATTGGGGGATGACTTCCCGCCGTGCGAGTTGAACCGCGTCGTGCGCGGCGGTGACTACGGCTGGCCGGTCGCAAACGGCGACCGCGTTCCGGACCCGGATCTCGGCGCGGGACAAGGGCAGCGCATCGCAGCCTCGATCCCTCCGGCGTTCGGCTTCAATCCGCACAATGCACCGCTCGGCATCGCGTTCCTCTCGCACGCATCGCAGCCTGCGAGTCATCAGGGCTCGGCGCTCGTCGCACTGCACGGCTCTTGGAACCGCACGCGCAAGGACGGCTACAAGGTGGTCGCGCTGCACTGGGATGCGAACGGCGCCATCCGTTCCGAGGATTTCGTGACGGGCTTCCTCGTCGATGAGCGAGTAGTCGGCCGGCCCGTCGACGTCGTCGAGGCACCGAACAGCGGAACGATCTTCGTGTCGGATGATTATGGCGGCGCGATCTACGCGATCCGACGCAGCGGCGCGCGCGCGGCGATGGGCACTGCGGCAGCGAGCGACGAGCCCGCGGCGACCGCCGCCGCAGATCCGTTCTCGGGGATCGCGGCGGCCGAACGCACGGCCCTCGCAGCGAAAGGCGAGGCCGCGTGGAACGAACACGCCTGCGCGACTTGCCACATCGCGGAGGGAGCGGCACCCGGCATGGTGACGAAGGAGCTGGCGGGCCTCGCCGCGCGACACGACGTCGTCTCGCTGACTTCGTTCTTCGCTGCACCGACGCCGCCGATGCCGGCCCCGGCGCTCGACGAAGCGGGCCGCCGTGAGCTCGCGATCTACGTGCTCGAGCGCTTCGGAAGCTGACCCGCGCGGGCGTCAGGCTCACAGAGCCCGAGCGCCGCGCCGAAGAGGAACCTGTGCGACATCGCCAGCTAATTCGAGAACTCGCGATCGCAGCTGGGGTCGGATCGCTGTTCACGCTGAGCCCGCTCACCGGCGACGACTTCGGTCCCGCCGCGCTCGCCGGCCTTGGCATCGCCGCTGCAGTCTTTGCTTTCCGCAATCGAGCGGGGCTCCCGCGCGAGGGAGCCAGCGGCGAGACCTCGCCGACGGGGTCGCTCCGCGCCGCGCCGCTCGAGTTGTGGGCGATTGTCGCGCTTTGGGCGCTCTTGTTCTGGCCGACCCTGCACTGGCTTTGGAAGCAGTGGACGATGAGCGTTTGGACCAACAACCACGGCGTCTTCATGCCGCCGCTGATCGCGCTCCTCGCATACTTCAGCCTGCGCGATGACCGGGACGAAGCGCCCGCGGAATCGCGCTGGGGATTTGCGTGGCTCGCGGCGGCGCTCGCGCTGGCGCTGATCGACGCGGCGCTGCGCACGGGATACATCGGCGTGCTCGCCGTGATCGTGAGCTTGCCGGGGCTCTCGCTGTTATTGCTCGGTGCGCGCCGCACGCGCATCCTGGCGGTCCCCCTCTCCCTCGGTCTGCTGATGGTGCCGGTGCCCGCTGCGGTGGCGACCAGCGTCGGGCTCCGCCACATCACCGCAGCTCTCGTCGAGCCCGCACTGCATACGCTCGGCGTTTCTGCGCTGCGGCGCGGGACCGTGATCCAGCTGGCAGGGAACAACAACTCATTCGTGGTCGCCGACGAGTGCAGCGGCGTCGCGGCGTTGTACGCGGGGATCGCGGTCGCGATCGTGCTCGCCTGTTACGGACGCTCGCACTGGCGCCGCGCCGCCCTCCTGGCTGCCGCCGCACCGCTCGCGATCGCCGCGAACGTATTGCGCGTCGTCGCGCTGATTCTGATGTCGTCCGGCATCGGTCACTGGATCATGGAGAGCCCGATCCACCCTCTCACGGGGGTCGCGACGTTCGTCATCGTGATCGGCGGGTTGCTCCTCGTCGCGGGGCGCGACCCCTTCCGGGATCTCGCGTGATTCGCGTTTCCAGAAAATTCCGGGCTTCACTGATCCTGCTGCTCGGCGCTGCCGCCGTGCTGCGCCTGACGGCTCTCAGCGGAGCGCGTGGCGTGGACCCCTGTGCATCACCGGATTCGCTCAAAGCGACCTCGCTGATCGCGGGCTCGACGGCGCTCGGCGAGCGCCTCGAGGCGCTCGACGGCTCGATCTTTCAATGGAGCGAGGGAGAGGTCGCGCATCCGCTGTTCCCGAAGCTGCCGATGGAGTTTCAGATCATCCGTTCGTACGACGCACCGGCGCTGTACAACAACCCACTTCGCTTCGGAGAGCCGCGCGTAGAGCCGGCCGGGGCGGGCGACACGGAGGCCGCACGGGGCCAGCGGCGCCTCCAGCCCGAAGAGCTCCGCGTGCGCGAAGTCGACGTGAACGGCGTGCGGTTGCCGATCCACTTGGCTTGGGATCACACGGATCCGCGCGCGAGCAAGCTCGTCGCGTGGTTCTTCCTGTTCGACAATCAGCCGGTTCGATCGCCTCTGGCTGCACAGCTGAGGAATTCGCTCAGCCTCGCGTTCGGCGGGCCGAGGCCGCTGACGCTCGTGACCTTGTCGGCAGTCGCGCCGCCGCAGCTGACCGCGACCGTCGAGGACGCCGCGACGGAATGGCTCTCGAGCGCGTGGACGTACGTCGCGCGCACGTGCGCGCCGCGATGAGGACGCTGCCTTCCGGCGCTTGGCGCTGGCTGTTCGCGGCGAGTGTGGCCGTCGTCGGGATCGCGGACGCTATCGTGCTCGATCTCGTCAAGGCGTACTTCGGCAGCGGCTACAACGGTGTTGCGCTGCACGGCTTCTCCGAACGCGCGACGTTCTTCACCATCGGCGCACTCTTCGACGGCGCCGCCATCTCCGCCGTGTGGTGCGCGACGTTGGCCTTCTCTCGCGTCATCCGTGCGCGGCCCCTCTATGCCTTGGCGCTGGCTAGCTTCCTCGGCGTCTCGATTCCGCTCGCGTTCGACCTCGCGATCCATCGCTTGCACCGCGTGCTCGGCGACGTGCTCGAGCTCGGTCTGCTGCTGGATCTCGCCGCCGGCAGCTGGGGCAATGCGCTCGGTGAGGCCGCCCAAGATCTCCCGCCGCTCGCGCTACTCGGCGCAGCTTGCGTGGCCGCGATTGTTGCTTGTTATGCCGCGCTCGCGCGGATCGAGCGCACGAGCTCGCGGTTTGCAGCCGCGCGGCTACCTCCGTTCAGGACGCTGGCGGCAGCGTTCGTCGTGTTCATGTCGATCGGCGCTGGAGCGCTCGCGTGGAGCGCGGCCCACGCGCCAGCCCTCGAGTTCGGCTGGAGCGCTAAACCGTCGGGCCGCGCGCTGCGAGAGACGGTCGCGGCGCTCAGCGACGTCGATCGAGACGGTTCCGGCTGGCTCTCGACTCCGCCGGACCCGGCGCCCTTCGACGCGACCGTTCACCCGTACGCGATCGACATCCCGGGCAACGGCATCGACGAGGACGGGGTGGCGGGGGATCTGCTCGCGTCGGTGGGTGTCCCGCAACCCGTCGCGGTACCCATCGCGCGAGCCCACGAGGCGTCGCCAAGCGTGGTGCTGATATTCCTCGAGAGCTTTCGCGCGGATCTGGTGGGCCTGCGCCTCGATGGGCGCGAAGTCACTCCGAATCTCAATCGGCTGGCGGCGAGAGGCACGCACGCAACCGCGTACGCGCACGTGCCTGTGACGTGGGCCTCGCGTGCTTCGCTGCTGCAAGGTGAGGTCGTGCCAACGGCAGACGGAACCACGTTGGTCGACGACTTTCTCGAGCGCGGGTACGAGGTCGCGTGGTTCTCGGGCCAGCACGATGGCCTGGCGGGGAGCGAGGCGCGTCTGGGGCTCGAGCGTGCCGGCACCTTCTACGACGCTCGCGCAGACGTCGCTAGGCGGACGTCGCGCTCTGCACAGCCGATCAGCCTGCAGGTCTCGTGGAAGACGGTCGTGGCGCACATCCAGTCGTTCCTGGGGACGCGCGACGCGGCCCGCCCGCTGTTCCTCTACGTGAACGTCGTCGACACACACTTCCCGTACTGGCACAGCGAGCTCGATGACATCCTCGGAGCTGGCGTGCTGCCCAGATCCGCGATTCGGCCCGAGAACCGCGAACGAGTCTGGCGCGCTTACGCGAATGCTGCGGCGAATGTCGACCGAGCGATTGGAGAGCTCATGTCGCTGGCCACGGAAGCCCTCGGCCCGAGGACTCTGTTCGTGGTGACTGGGGACCATGGGCAATCGTTCTATGAGAACGGACTGCTCGGCCACGGACAATCGCTCGACGATTCACAAACGAGCGTGCCGCTGGTCGTAGGTGTGCCGCAGGCCGAACTACCTTCCCCCGTAGCGCTCAGCGACCTACGCGGACTGATCGGGCACTGGGTCGATCACTCAGAGCTCACTCGCGCGGAATTGGGCCGAGCAGAAGTCTTCCAGCACCTCGGCGATCTACGCCACCCCAAAGCCGTGGCACTCAGGACGCGTGATGGAATCGCGATCGCCAGTCCCACGGAGCAGATCATCGCGCCCGGCTCGGCGGCCGTTCGCGCAGTGACCGTATGGGAGACGCTGAACTTACGCCGCGAAAATGCAAAGCGGCGCCGGTACTGAGTTCCTCAGTACCGACGCCGCCGCAAGAGATCCCACCGTCTAGCTACTCTCCCACCGGGAAGCCCGGCAGTACCATCGCCGA
>JANNKN010000842.1:0-11379 GCA_031396315.1 Deltaproteobacteria bacterium | reverse complement strand
GGCCGCGCGGGTGGCCGAACCAGCTGCGATCGTCGTGGGAAGCGGCGGCGCTCACAGTGCAGGGCGCTCTGCCCGCGCCGCGGCGTGGATGCGCTTCACCTGGGCAAGGTCGTCGCCGGCGAGCGCGAGCCGCGGCGCGCGCACGGTCTCGGTGCCGCGCCCCTCGCGCGCCTGCACCCACTTGATCAGCTGCACGAACTTCGGCGCGGCGTCGAGGCGCAGCAGCGGCAGGAACCAGGCGTAGAGCGCATCGGCGCGCGCGGCGTCGCCGCTACGAGCGGCCTCGAACAGCGCGACCGATTCCGCCGGGAATGCGTTCACGAGGCCCGCGACCCAGCCCGTCGCGCCGGCGCGCACGCCTTCGACGACCGCGTCATCGAGGCCGACGAGCAGCGCGAGCCGCTCGCCGAGGAGTGCGCGCAGTGCGGTGATGCGCCGCACGTCGCCGCTCGATTCCTTCACCGCGTGCAAGTTGCGGTGCGCCGCCGCGAGCTCGGCGACCTGCTCGGGCGTGAAGTCCGTCTTGTAGGCGGGCGGGTTGTTATAGAGCATGCAAGGGAGGCGCGTCGCGGAGATCACCGCCGCCACGTGAGCGCGCATCTCGCGCCAGTCGGTGCTGTAGACGTAGGGCGGCAGCACCATCAGCCCCGAGCAGCCGGCTCGCGCGCCGCCGCGCGCCAGCAGAACCGCCTCGCGCGTCGAGAGCGCCGCGACCCCCAGGGCAACCGGCACGCGGCCCGCCGCCGCTTTCACGCAGGCCTTCGCGACCGCGAGCTTCTCGTCGAACGAGAGCGTCGCCGCTTCGCCCAGCGACCCGCAGCACACGAGGCCCGCGACGCCGTGCTCGATCTGCCAGCGGCAGTGCGCAGCGAGGCCGCGCAGGTCGAGCGCGCCGTTCGCGCGCAAGCTCGTGGTGAGCGCGGGAATCACTCCGGTCCACTGCATGCGCATGCGGTGCTCCTACCTTCCGTAACGATTCGGGGACAGCGGCTCGAGCGGGAGGCTCGGCGGCTCACCGCTGAGCAGCTGCGCGACGAGCTCGCCGGTGATGGGTGCGAGCGTCACGCCCAGCATCGCGTGGCCCGTTGCGACCGTGAGATTCTCGAAGCCCGCGAGCCGGCCCAGGTAAGGGAGGCCGTCGGCAGAACAGGGGCGCAGCCCGCGCCAGGGCACCAGATCGCGAAAATCCTGCGCGCGAAAGTCCGGGAAGTACGCCACGAAGCCGTCGACGAGCTGGCGGATGCGCTCGGGCAGATCGCGCGAGTCGAGGCCCGAGAGCTCCATCGTGCCGGCGAGTCGCAGCGCGGCGGCCATCGGCGTCACGGCGAGGCTCGCCTCGCACAGCACGGACGGCAGTCGCGGCAGCTGGCGCGGGCTCGGGTGGGTGAGGCTGTAGCCCTTGCCCGCCTCCAGCGGCAGGCGAACCCCGAGGTCTCGTAACAACTCGGGGGATCCGCAGCCGCCCGCGAGCACGAACTCGTCGCCGGCGACATCGCCGTGTGTGGTGGCGAGCGCGGTGACGCGACCGTTCGTGGTGCGGAAGCCCGTCGCCGCGTTGCGCCACTGGAACGCGACGCTCGGGCGCAGCGCGTCCACGAGCGCGGGCACGAAGCGCATCGGCACGAGATGCGCGTCGCCCGGGTAGTGCACCGCGCCGGCGATCTCCATGCGCGCACCCGGATCGAGCACGGCGGCCCGCGCTGGCGTGCAGATCTCCGCCTCGAGGCCGAGTGCGTGCGCCTGCTCTGCGATGTGAGCCTCCTCGTCGAGGCCAGCTTGCGTCCGGCACAGCATGAACAGCCCACGCGTCTCGAGCTGCTGCGCGTCGCTGAGTACCGCGGCGAGCTCGAGGTGGAGAGCGCGGCTCGCGAGCATCATGTCTCTGAGGACTGGCGCTGCGCGCTGTGCGCGCGCCGGCGTCGACGCGCGCAAGAACAGCAGACCCCAGCGGAGGAGCCCGAGATCGAGGCGCGGCTTCAAGTAGAACGGACTGCGCGAATCGAGGAACGACGTCAGCGCCTTCAGGATCTTGCCCGGCTCGGCGAGCGGGATGAAATGGCTCGGCGAGACGAGGCCCGCGTTGCCGAGCGAGCAGCTGTCGCCGCCGTCGCGCTCGCGCTCGACCACGACGACGTCGTGCCCGCGCTCGCGCGCGTAGTGCGCGACGCACAGGCCGATCACGCCGGCACCGATCACGATGACGCGCTTGCGCTCGTTCACGGCGGGCCCCGGTGCATCAGCGAATGCCCCAACAAAACGGGTCGTTCGGATCGAGGCGCAGCGTCGCCTCGGCGGTCACGTGGGCTTCGCCCGTAATCACTGGCGCGATCTCACCGCGGGCGCGGTCGAGCCAGCGATAACGCGCGCGGAAGCGGCTGCCGATCACGCTCTCCTGGACCCACGTTTCGCCTTCGCCGAGCTTCCCGTCCGCCGCGAGGCACGCGAGCTTCGCGCTCGTGCCGGTGCCGCAGGGCGAGCGGTCGTAGGCCTTGCCCGGACATAACACGAAGCTGCGGCTGTTCGCGCCCGCTGCGGCGGCGCCAAAGAGCTCGACGTGGTCCACCTCCGGGAAGCCCTGCGCGTTGACCGCTTCGCGGATTCGCCAAGCGAGGTCGGTGAGCGACTCGAGCCGCGCGGCGTCGATCGCGAGGTCGGGGCGATCGACGAGAAAGAACCAGTTCCCGCCCCAGGCCACATCTCCCAGGACGGTTCCGACGCCCGCGACCGTTACCGAGACTCGCTTCGCGGTGCGTCGGCTCGGGACGTTGGTGATGGATACGGCGCCGCCGTCGTGCAACTCCGCATCGATGGCGCCGACGGGGGTATCGATGCGCAGGGTTCCCGTGCTGACGCGGCCGAGCGCTGCGAGCGAGGCGACTACGCCGATCGCGCCATGTCCGCACATGCCGAGGAAGCCGACGTTGTTGAAGAAGATCACGCCGAACTGGCAACCCGCGCGATGCGGCGTGCAGAGCAGGCCTCCCACCATCGCGTCGGAGCCGCGCGGCTCGTTCACAACGGCGGAACGGAAGCGGTCGTGCTCGGAGCGGAAGAGCGCAAGGCGTTCGTCGAGCGGGCCATCGCCGAGCTCGGGACCGCCCTCGAGCACGAGCCGCGTGGGCTCGCCACCCGTGTGCGAATCGACGACGCGCACCGTCAGTGAGGCGACGCTCATGAATCGCTCCCGTCGCCGGGCTCGGTCCGGACCCATGAGCGGCGCTTCATGCTCAGAGGGCCTTCGAGATCGAGCCGGTCAAATTCTCCGGCCCATTCGCGGTGACGTGCACCGAATCCTCGATGCGCACGCCGCCGATCGCGATGTGCTCGTCCACCAGCACCCAGTTCACGTCGTCGCGGTGCCGCTCCCGGCGCGCAGCATAGCGGAACAAGTACGGGATGAAAAAAAAAACCGGCGCGACGGTGAGCACGTAGCCCGGCGCTAGCGGCAGGTCCATGCGCAGGTTCTCGAGGCACGGGCGCGGGTCCTTCGCGCGCCCCGGCTGGTTGCCGCTGCCGTCGCGCACGCCGAGGCCGACCATGTGCCCGACGCCGTGCGGGAAGAAGAGCATGTGCGCGTTGCGCTCGACCAGCGAGTCCGGCTTGCCTCGCATCACGCCCATCTCGACGAGGCCCGCGACCATGTCGCGCGCGGCGCCGAGGTGCACCTCCTTCCACTCCGCGCCGGGCAAGCACGCGTCGACTGCGCGCTGCTGTGCGTCCAGGACGACCTGATGCAGGTCGCGCTGAAACGCGCTCGGGGTGCCGACGCAGAAGGTGCGCGTCACGTCGACCATCCAGCGATCGACCTCGGCGGCAGCGTCGACGAGCACGAAGTCGCCGGCCCGCGCCGCGCGCGGGCTGGGCATCGAGTGCAGGATGGCAGTGTTCGGGCCGACGCCGACGATCGTTGCGTAGCCGGGGCGCGAGGCGCCGGCGCGGCAGAAGTCGGCGTCGATCTCGATCGCGAGCTGGCGCTCCGTAACACCTGCGCGAATGCGCTCGCGCAGGCTCGTGTAGGCGGGCGCGGTCGCCGCCGCCGCCTGGCGGATCCGCGCGAGCTCGCCCACATCCTTCGCACGCCGAGCGTGCAGCAGCGCCGCGCGCGCGTGCAGCGAGCGCTCCTCGTCCGCGCGCACACCGGGGAGCGGCGCGCCGAGCGCGACGAGCGTGCGCCCGCGCCGCGCCGCGAGCCACGGCGCGAGCGCGGTGAGCGGCGCGGCCGCGAGCGTTTCGCGCCCATCGTAGATGCGCTCGCGCTCCGTGGGATCCGGCGCGAACTCGACCCACTCGCGTGCGCAGCCGCCCGACACGTCGACTGCGAGTACACCCCCGACGCTCTCGGCGTTCGTGAAGTAGACGAACTCGGCGTGGCTGCGGAAAGGATAGGTCTGGTCCGAGCCTTCCGGCAGCGACACCGGCTCGCCAGCGCCGATCAACAGCACCGCGTCGTCCAGCTGCATCGCCGAGATCGCTCGCACCCGCCGCGCGGCCAGCACGTCCATCAGATCGCTCCTTCAGGAGCGCGCAGGCTATCACCGGTCACGCGCCCGTTGGGATCGTTAGGTGACTCGTGTCACCGGCGCGTTGGCGCTCGCCCGCGAACTTCCTGCGAGCGGAGGTTGCCGATGGCACAGGCGAGCCGGGAGCTTCGCGCAGCGGCGCGCGCCCCTCTGTGCGGGCTGTTTGCACTACTTTCCGCTTGCGGCGGCGGTAGCGATGACGTGGGTGGCGGCAACCCTCCGCCCCCGCCCGCGGCCGTGCGCTTCGTGCCCGCGTTTGGCGGCGAGGCCTTCGCACTGCCGATCAAGCTGGTGCAGCACCCGATCGACGACGATCGCTGGTACGTCCTCGAGCAGCGCGGGAGGGTGTTCACCCTGCTCGCGTCGGATCCGGCGAACTCGCGCACGCTCGCGGTCGACGTGGAGGCGCTCTTCGATCTCGCGCAGGGCAACGAGGAGGGCCTGCTCAGCCTGGCCTTCAGCCCGAGCTTTGCGACGAACGGCGAGCTGTTCCTCTCCTACACCGAGGCGAGCGCGAACAACGTCGACTCGGTGGTCGCGCGTTTCGCGAGTGTCGACGGCGGGCTCACCTTCGCACCGGTTGCCGGCAATCCGGATGTGATTCGCTTCGACTCCGAGCAGAGCAATCACAACGGCGGCGATCTCGCGTTCGGGCCGGACGGGTTCCTGTACTACGCGATGGGCGACGGCGGCGGCTCGGGCGATCCCGATCCTGAGGACGGGCAGAATCTCGACACGCTGCTCGGCAAGATCCTACGGCTAGACGTTGCGGTCGTGCCCTACGCGAGCCCCCCTGATAACCCGTTCGCCGGCTCGGCCGGCCGCGACGAGATCTGGGCCTACGGCTTGCGCAATCCGTGGCGCATGAGTTTCGACTCGCAGACCGGCGAGCTCTGGGCCGGCGATGTCGGGCAGTCCGCGCTCGAGGAGATCGATCGCATCGTGAAGGGCGGGAACTTCGGCTGGGATTGCCGCGAGGGCGATCAGTCGTTCGATCCGGATCCGAATTGCACGCCGCCGTTCGTCGAGCCGGAGGTGGTGCATGGCCGCAGCGAGGCACACTCGATCACAGGCGGCTACGTCTACCGCGGCAGCGCAATCCCGTCGCTCGCGAACAGCTACGTCTACGGCGACTTCGTCACCGGCCGCGTGTTCGTGTACCGCTTCCAAGCGAACCCACCGCGCGTCGACGAACTCTCCCCGCCCGCCGGCCTCAGCCTCTCGAGTTTCGGCCAAGCGCGGGACGGTGAAATTTATTTGCTCGACTACGGCGGCGCGCCGTCGGCCTACAAACTGGAGCCCTGATCGCGCCTCGCGTGGCGTTCGCCGCGGCGACCTTGCGCCCGTGCCCCTAAACGTGAACCGTCTGCCGCGATGCCTGTGATTCAGAGCCGCATCGATCCACGCAGTGAAGAGTTCCGTGCGAACGAGGCGGCGATGCGCGCGCTGGTCGACGACCTGCGCGTACAGATCGAGCGCATTGCGGCGGGTGGGTCGGCGGACGCGGTCGCGAAGCACAAGAAGACGGGCAAGCTGACGGCGCGGGAGCGTCTCGATCTGCTGCTCGACCCCGGTGCGCCGTTCCTCGAGCTCTCGCAGCTCGCTGCGCATGGCATGTATGGCGGCGACGCGCCGTGTGCCTCGATCATTACGGGAGTCGGTCGGATTGCGGGCCGCGCGGCGATCGTCGTCGTGAACGATCCCACCGTGAAGGGAGGCACCTACTTCCCGATCACGGTGAAGAAGCACCTGCGCGCGCAGGAGATCGCGCGCGAGAACCGGCTGCCGTGCGTGTATCTCGTCGAGAGCGGCGGCGCGTTCTTGCCCGCGCAGGACGAGGTGTTCCCCGACCGCGAGCACTTCGGCCGCATCTTCTTCAACCAGGCGACGCTCTCCGCCGCCGGCGTGGCGCAGATCGCGGTCGTGCACGGCTCATCGACGGCGGGCGGCGCGTACGTGCCCGCGATGGCCGACGAGAACGTGATCGTGCGCAATCAAGGGCGCGTGTTCTTGGGCGGGCCGCCGCTGGTGAAGGCGGCGACGGGCGAGGAGATCGACGCGGAGTCGCTCGGTGGTGCCGACGTGCATTGCCGCGAGTCGGGCGTCACCGATCATTACGCAGAGAGCGATGCCCACGCGCTCGGCATTGCGCGCAAGATCGTCGCGCGACTCAAGCCCGCGCCCGACGTCGCGCCACCCGCAACGCCGCGCGAGCCGCACTACGATCCGCGCGAAATCTACGGTGTCGTGCCCGCGAGCCTCCGAAAGCCGTTCGATGTACGCGATGTGATCGCGCGCCTCGTCGATGGCTCGGAGCTCGACGAGTTCAAGGCGCTCTACGGTGCGACGCTGATCTGCGGTTGGGCCCACGTCTGCGGCTATCCGGTCGGAATCCTCGCGAATAACGGCATCCTGTTCAGCGAGAGCGCGAAGAAGGGCACTCACTTCATCGAGCTGTGCGCGCGAGAGGGCACGCCGCTCGTGTTCCTGCAGAACATCACGGGCTTCATGGTCGGGCGTCGTGCCGAGGCGGGCGGTATCGCGAGCGACGGCGCGAAAATGGTGATGGCCGTGGCCTGCGCGAACGTGCCGAAATTCACACTCACGCTCGGCGGCAGTTACGGCGCTGGCAACTATGCGATGTGCGGTAGGGCGTACTCGCCGCGCTTCCTATTCCAGTGGCCGAACGCGCGCACCTCCGTCATGGGCGGCGAGCAAGCCGCAAGCGTGCTCGCAACGATCCGCCGCGATCAGCTCGACGCCAAAGGCGAGACGTGGAGCGCCGAAGCCGAGGAACAATTCAAAGCGCCGCTGCGCGCCCAATACGAAACCCAAGGCCACCCTTATTACGCCAGCGCCCGCCTCTGGGACGACGGAGTCATCGACCCAGTGGATACGCGGCGCGTGCTGGGGCTCGCGCTCGCGGTCGCGCGCAATGCGCCCGGGCAGGAAACGCGCTTCGGCGTGTTTCGGATGTGAGTGCGATGGAGAAGCGAAGCGGTGCCATGAGCCAGTACTGCGTGCCTGCCGACGAAACGCAGGCTCGATGGGAACCGCAAGCCGCGAGCGCCCGAGCAAGTGTGGGCTCGACGCATGACGCGGCGCGCAGCGAGCCGGAGTCTTCGGAGGCGAGCGAAGCCCAAGGAGATCCGGCGCAGCGCACGGGACCCGCGAGCTACTGGCATGCCACACGCGCCTCGATACGCCTGTGATCCGCAAGCTCCTCATCGCGAACCGCGCTGAGATCGCGTGCCGCATTGCGCGCTCCGCGAGGCGGCTCGGCGTGCGCGTCGTCGCGGTCTACTCCGAGGCAGACGCGCACGCTGCGCACGTGCGCGCCGCGGACGAGGCCTACTTGTTGGGGCCGTCGCCGCCTGCAGAGAGCTACCTCGACATCGCGAAGCTGGTGGCGATCGCGCAGCGCACGGGCTGCGATGCCGTTCATCCGGGCTACGGCTTCTTGTCGGAGAATGCGGAGTTCGCGGCGGCGGTCGAGCAGGCGGGCCTCGCGTTCGTCGGACCGACCTCGGGAGCGATCGCTGCGATGGGCTCGAAGGCGGCGGCCAAGGCACGCATGGCGAGAGCCGGCGTGCCGGTGCTGCCGGGTTATCACGGGGAGGATCAGTCGCTGGAGCGGCTCGCGAGCGAAGCGGAGAAGCTCGGTTTTCCCCTGATCGTGAAGCCGAGCGGCGGCGGCGGCGGCAAGGGCATGCAGATCGTGCGTGCGACCGGCGAGCTGCGCGCCGCGCTCGAAGGTGCGCAACGCATGGCGGCGCGCTCCTTCGCGGATGCCCATTTGTTGTTGGAACGCTACTTGCCCGCGCCGCGTCACGTCGAAGTGCAGGTGTTCGCTGATTCGCACGGACAGGTCGTGCACCTGTTCGATCGCGACTGCTCGGTGCAGCGCCGCCATCAGAAGCTACTCGAGGAAGCGCCGGCACCGGGCATCCCCGCTGCGGTGCGCGCGGGGCTTCACGCGGCCGCGTGCACCGTCGCGCGCGAGATCGGCTACCGCGGCGCGGGCACGGTCGAGTTCTTGTACACCGGCGGCGAGTTCTTCTTCATGGAGATGAACACGCGCCTCCAGGTCGAGCATCCGGTCACAGAGCTCGTCACCGGCCTCGATCTCGTCGAGTGGCAGCTGCGCGTTGCTGCCGGCGAAAGGCTGCCGCTCGCGCAGGGTGAGATCCGCGTGCGAGGCCACGCCGTCGAGGCGCGCGTGTGCGCGGAGGATCCGAGCAAGGGCTTCGTCCCGAGCGCGGGCACACTGCGGGTCGCGCTCTGGCCGGAGCCCGAACCCGGCGTGCGGGTCGACGCCGGCTTTGCGAGCGGAGACGTCGTGCCGACACATTACGATTCGCTGCTCGGCAAAGTGATCGGGAGTGGCGCGACGCGCAGCGAAGCGCTCGCGCAGCTCGGGCGCGGGCTCGCGGGCGTTCGCATCGCAGGCATCACGACGAACGTCGCCTGGCTCGCGCGCGCCGTGGCACACCCTGCCTTTCGCGCGGGCGAAGTCTCGACTGCGTTCGTCGCGGAGCATGGCGATGCGCTCGCGGGCGGCGCCGACCCCGCGCAGCTCGCGTGCTTCGCCGGGGCTGCGCTGCTCGCCTCGCTCGCGCCTACGCGCGAGCGCGCTTCGCCGTGGGATGCTGCCGACGGCTTCCGCGTGAACCTCGTACCGCGCATCGTGTTCGAGTTGAAGCGGGGGAAGGAGACGTTCGCCGTCTCTGCGCTGCGGCCTTCGCACAGCGAGATCGCTGCGAGCTGCGGAAACGCGCGCGCGCAGGTCACCGCCTCGCGCGCGGGGGAGCTGTTGCGGCTCTCGCCCTTCGATGCGCGCGACGCGGTCGATGCGCTCGTCGCCGGCGCTCGCATCACGGTGTGGCGCGGCGCCGAGTCGGCGACGTTCGTGCTCGTCGACGAGCGCGAGGCGAGCGGCGCCGTGCCGCAGCTCGCTGGCTCGCTCGCGACGCCTTTGCCGGGTGTCGTGATCCGTGTCGCGGTGAAAGCGGGCGATCGCGTAAAGGCGGGCGACACGCTCGTAGTCGTGGAAGCCATGAAGATGGAGCACGCGATTCGCGCGCCGTACGACGGCACCGTGCGCGCGGTGAAGTATCAGGCCGGCGAGCGGGTGCCGGAAGGCGCAGCGCTGATCGAGCTCGACCCGGCCTGAGAACTCGCCCACTCGAAGAGGAGAACGCAGATGCGATTCCAGTTCTCGATTCTGGTCCTCTCGCTCGCACTCGCGGGCGTTGCGAACGCAGGCGTCTACGTCGAGACCGCTGAGCGGGAGGCCAAGGGCGGGAAGGTCACCGCCATGCAGCGGATGTGGCTGCAAGGCGGCGTCTTGCGCATGGAGACTGGCGGCACGATCACGCTCTGGAAGGGAGACGCCTTCACGATGATCGACCCGCGCGAGAAGACGTACACCGTCATGGATCGCGCCACGCTGAAGCAGCTCGGCGCGCAGCTCGGCGGTGCGATGGCCGAGATGGACGCGCAGCTCGCCAACATGTCGCCCGAGCAGCGCGCCATGGTCGAGCGCATGATGGGCGGGAACATGCCGGGCAAGAATGCCGCGATGAAAATCGAAGCCGTGGATACCGGGCGCGCGGAGGTCGTCGACGGGCGCAGCTGCCGGCTCTGGGACGTGAAGCGGAACGGCGCGATGCATCAGAGGCACTGCGTCGTCGCCTACGGGACGCTGCCGGGCAAAGAGGACTTCCAGAGTCTGTTCAAGAAGATGGCGGCACTCGCGGAGGACATGCGCGAGGCGATGCCGCAGGTCGATCTCGAGATGGACTCCGCGGAGCTGGCCAAGCTGAACGGCTACCCCGTTCTCACGCGCGATTACAAAAACGGCAAGCCTTCCGGCGCGGAGCGCCGCATGACCGTCTGGCGCGAGGAGGCCGTCGCCGCCGAGAAGTTCCAGGTGCCCGCAGGCTACGAGAAGCGCGAATTCGCAGCGAAGATGGGCCCGCGCTAGGGCTGTGCGCGTTCGCGCAGCGCGGCTTCCCCGCGCCGCGCGAGCGCGAGCGCCACACCGATCTCGTCGAGGCGAAAAGGTTTCAGCAGCACGGCGACGCTCGACTCGTCGCCGAAGCGGGCGAGGTCGAGCTCGGCGTGGCCCGTCATCAAGACCACCGGGAACGTTCGACCCGACGCGCGCAGGCTCTCGACCAGCTGCACGCCGTTCAGGTTCGGCATCGACACGTCGACGAACGCGATGTCGATCCGAACGTTTCGCGCGATCATCGCCAGTGCCTGCACGCCGTCCGCGGCGTGATGCACGTTCGCCGCAGCGGCATTCTCGAGGTAGCGCACGAGTACCGCGCGAACGCTGGGCTCGTCATCGACGACGAGCACGTCGAGGCCGCGCAGACTCAGCGGAGCCTCCGGGCTCGCCGGCGCCTCCGCTGCGCGCGCGAGCTCGTCGCCCGCGTCGCAAGGCAGATAGATCGTCATCGCGGTGCCGGCACCGGGGGAGCTCTCGACCGCGATGCCGCCGCCGTGTCCGCGCACGATGCCGAGCGCCGCGGCGAGGCCGAGGCCGCGCCCGCGCGTAAAGCCGCTGTAGAACGGGTCGAAGATGTGCGGCAAGTCCTCGGGCGCGATGCCGCAGCCGTGGTCGGCGACGCGGAGCACCGCATACGCGCCGTAGCCGAGCCCTTCCGGCGGAACTGTTACGGCGGGAGTCCCGAAATCGAGGCGGTCGAGCTCGACGCGAATCGTGCCCGGCTTCCCGTCGTACGCGCGCTCCGCGTTCTGGACGAGCTGGACTACGAGCTGATCGATCTGCACCGCGTCTGCCTCGAGCTGCGCGTCGTCGCGAACGTGGAACGCGAGCGTCGCGTCCTTC
>JANNKN010000517.1:0-18561 GCA_031396315.1 Deltaproteobacteria bacterium | reverse complement strand
GGCCTGCGCCTGGCCTCGCCTTCGCGACTGCCCCCGCCCCTGCGCCGGCGCGGCATCGTGGAACCTGATTGCGCGGGCGGCGGGGGGGAGGGAGGGGCGAATTCGAGAGCGCCGTTGAGGCGCTCTCGAATTCGTTCTTCTGCGGAGGGGTGCGCGCGTGGTGCTACAGACCTGGGATTGCTGGTGAGGAGCGGACATGGCGGAGATCGCGAGTGAATCTAGGAATGCGTTGCGGGAGTTGATTGGGTTGTTGCAGGAGGTGGATCAGCGCTTCCTCTCTGCGGAGTGGAACCTGATGAGTACGGGGGACGTGGGGGAGGCGACGCGGGCGCTGATGCATTTGTTGCAGGGGGGGCTTGCGTTGCAGTTCGAGCGGACGCCCGAGCGGCCGGCGTTTCGGCGGATCGTGACGCCGACGCGCAAGTTCACCGGCGACAACCCGGATGCGATCTATTTCGACGCGCCGGTTTCGGGGAAGTACGCGTATCGCGTGCGCGGGAAGACGGCGGGCGCGGTGTATGTCTCGGTCACCGTCGAGGCGGGGCCTGACGATGGTGGCCTGAGTGGGCGGACCGCGGGCGTCATCAACGATACGCAGTTCGATGTCGCAGCCGACGGCTCGTTCGAGTTCGCGGTCGGCGGGCCCGAGCGCGTGCGCAATTGGCTGCCGCTACCGGACGACGCGTATGCGCTCACGACACGTCACTACTTCGAGGAGAAGCACTGCGTTGCGGCAGACGATTCGCGCGTGGTCCCGCTCGCGATCGAAGTGATTGGGGATTCCCCCGTCCCGGCCGCGCCCAGCGATGCCTCGACCGTGATCGGAATCCGCCGCGTCGCCGGCTTCGTGCGCGCCCGCACGCTCGGCATGCCGCCGCTCGCGAATCGCGAGCAGCCCGCGTTCGTGTCGAAGGTGCCCAACAACTTCCCGAAGCCCGTGAAGCCCGGTGCGATGGGCCTCGCGGCGTTCGACGCCGCCTACTCGATGGCGCCCTACGTGATCGGCCCGGATCAGGCGCTCGTCATGACCGCGCGCTGGCCGAAGTGCCGCTGCGCGAACGTCGACCTCTGGACGCGCCATCAGATGACCTACGACTACGCGAACCGCAGCGTCTCACTGAATCGCGCGCAGACGATGCTCGCTGCCGACGGCAGCTTCCGCGTCGTGATCGCGCACAAGGATCCGGGTGTGCCGAACTGGCTCGACAGCGAAGGCCGCGCGTTTGGTCTCGTGTTCTGGCGCTTCATGCTGCCGGAGGGAGAGATCGAGACACCACAGGCCGAAGTCGTGAAGTGGAGTGAGGTAGCAAGATGACGCGCACCGGGTCGTTCCGGCGCGCGTGGCAGCCGTTGCTGCTCGCGCTGATCGTCACCGCGGCACACGCGCAATCGAGCGAGACTTGGCAGCGCTCGGACGGCGAGTTCAGCGCGCTGCTGATCGTCACCGACGAGATCGAGACCTTCCTCGAGGCGTGGTCCAAGCCGGCCGCACCGGGATACTCACCGCCCGTCAAGCCGGCGGAGAAGACCGCGCGAGGCGAAGTCGTGACCGCAGTCGTGCTCTTCAGCGGCTGCTCACCGGCGGAGGACGGGAATTGCAGCTGCGACGCCGACTTCACGGTTCTTCGTCCGGATGGGTCTGTCTACGGAGAGCAGCGAGGCGTTTCGGTTTGGGACTTCCCCCCGCCGCCCGGGCGCAATCTCCAGCTCTCGAACGGGCGCCTCGAATTCCGAATCGGAGCCCACGATCCGGCGGGTAGCTATCGGATTCAGGCGCTGGTGAGAGATCTCGTGGCGACGAGACAAGTGATCCTGGAGTGGAAGCTCGAAGTCGTTCCGCCTGCGGCGGGCTGAGGGACTCGAGGGGTCGAGATCGAGTTGCCAGCCCGTGGCGCGGTCAACCGGTGAGCGAGGGATGCGATGGCAATCAAGCTGCAGCCCGAAACCGAGGAGTATCTCCTCGGCTCGATCAAGCGTTTCTTCGCTGAGAGTATGGACGTCGAGATCGGAGATCTCAAAGCCACGCTGATCTTGAACTTCTTCGCGCGCGAGATCGGGCCGAGCATCTACAACCAAGCGATCGCCGATGCGCAGACATACTTCCAGGACAAGGTCTCGGACCTCTCTGGCGCGCGGTATCAGGAAGAATTCGACTATTGGAAGACGAAAGTAGTCAGGCGTCGTCAGCGAAAGTAGAGGGCATCGGAGTGCAGTTCGCGAAGCAGGTCCGCGATCGCGTTCGCAGCGGAGAGATCACCTGCAGCGTTCGCATCTGGACGCAGCCCCACGTGAAGCTCGGGGGTCGTCATGCGCTGCCGCCCGGCGAGATCGTGGTCGACTCGCTGCTCGAGATCGAGCTCGCGGACATCACGCCGGAGCTCGCGCGGCGCTCAGGCTTCAAAGGCGTCGTCGACCTCCTAAAGACCGCGAAGCACGGCCGCGGCAGCAGAGTCTTCCTAATCGTCTTCCACTACGAGGAGCCCCGCGTCACGCTGGCCTCTGCGCGTCGCCCTCGAGTTCTGCCTCGAGGAAGTGCGACCCCGGGGCGGCGGCGCGCCGCTCGTTCGCGTCTCTCGCGCTGAGGCGTGCGCGCTAGCGCACCCCCCGCACCACGAACTGCGGCAGCACCGCGAGCCACTCTCCGCTTGCGATCGCGGCCTCGACGCGCGCCCTCAGCTCCGCGCAGCGCGGCTCGCTGAGCGTCCCGAACTTGCGCGCGTAGCCGAGCATGTTCTCGACGATGGGACGCAGGTGGCCCTTGTCGTCGGGCGAGGCGACGACGTCGACGCGCACGTCGTTGAAGCCCGCGCGGCGGAAGGCGCCGCGAAGTTTTCGCCCAATGAGTGGCTCTCGAAACGCGGGCGCGGCGGCGCTGAAGATCTCGCGCACTTCGTCAGGCGTCAGGGGCTCGATCAGCACGAACGCCCAGTCCGAGTCGATCGCGGTGAGGGTGCCGCCGGGCTTCAGCACGCGGTGCAGCTCGCGCAGCGTTGCGTCGGCGCTGGGCACGTACTCGAGCACGTTCTTCGCGAGCGCGCGGTCGCAGCTCGCGTCGGCGAGGGGAAAGCGCTCACCTGTTAGGTGATGCAGCGTGACGCGTTCCGCGACGCCCGCCTCGGCGGCGACGGCGCGCGCGCGTGCGATGAACTCGGCGTTCACGTCGAGTGCGTGCACGTGCCCGCTCGGCCCGACGAGGCGCGCGATCTGCGCGGCCACGTAGCCGGGCCCGCAGCCGAGATCGAGCGCGATCTGGCCAGGCGCGAGCGCGAGCGGCGCAAGCAGCTTGTCCGCGCGCTTGTCGTCGAGGCGGAACATTTCGTCGTAACGCGCGAGGCGATCGGGCTCGATCGCGACCCAGTGGTCGCGGTAGTAAGACTCGAGCGAGGCCATGGCGGCAACCTCCCGCTTTCGACGCGCGATTCGCTCGCGCGCGAAAACGGGAGGAAGCGGCAGATCGCTACGCTTCGCCACGTCGCCGCGCGCCGGTCGCGCCGCGCGCCGTTCAGCTCCGGCGCAGCACCACCATCGCCCTTCGCACGATCGACGCCGCGGGCTGGCCCTCGACGCTGAACGCGCTGTCGGCCGCCGCGCCGCTCGCCGCCGGATGCCACGACTCGATCGCGAACGCTGGGCAGGTCGCCACGCGTTCGGCGAAGGAGCTCGTCGTGTAGCCGCGCAGGTGCGCGCCGGGGCCCCAGGCGAGGCTCCGCTTCACGCCGGCCTCGGTCACGGTGACGCCCTCGTTCTCGCCGCGCACGGTCACGTCGCCGCGCGTCACTTCCCAGCCTTCGGTGGTGGTGGTGACTGGGTCGTTGGCGTTTTTCAGGAACCCGAGGTCGAGCACGTAGATGCCGCCGGGCCGCAGCGCCGCCGCCATGCAGCGCAGATGGGCATCGGCCGCGAGTTCGCCATGCAGCAAACGGAACGAGCTGATGGGGCTGAAGGCGGCGCCGAACGGCTCGCTCACCGAGAACGCGGTCATGTCCGCGCAGAGCGTGGTGAGCGGCGTCGCCTCGGCGGCGGCTTGCTCGCGTGCGAGCTCCAGCATGGTGTGGCTGAGGTCGAGGCCGGTGACGCGAAAGCCGCGCTGTGCGAGCAGCCGGCCGACGCGCGCCGGGCCGCACGCCACTTCGAGGACCGAGTCGTTGGGCGCGATGCCGCAGCGCGCGAAGGTGCGGGCATAGAACTCGGCTTCGTGGCTGCGATCGAAGCCGAACAGAATGTCGTAATGGAGCGGGTAGTCGTAGATCGATTGAAGCGTCATGCGGAGTCTCCCGAGGCGAGCTCAGGGCCCAAGGCCCGAGCCGCAATGGTTCCGAGGGGCGCACGCAACGCGAGGCGGGCTCGCGGCGGCGCAGGGCTATTCACTCGCGCTCGGATCAATGGCACATGACGCGCGCAGCCTCCTCCGTGCGCGGGCGAGCGTCAAGGGTTGATCGCATCGTCAACGATCGCGAGCCCGCCCAGCGCGATAGCCTGCGCGCCGTGCGCCTCGCCAAGCCCTGCATCGACGTCGGCATTCTCACGAATCGCGGCGAGCAGCAGCTCGCGTTCTGGCAGCGCGAAGTCGGGTTGCCGTTCGAGGAGCGGCTGCCGGTGCGGCGCGGCTTCGTGCAAATGCGCCACGCCATGAACGGCTCGGTGTTCAAGCTGAACGTGGTGGAGGCGGCAATTCCCGAGAACCCACTCGCCGGTTATCGCGAGCTGTGGATCGCTCGCGAAGGCATCACGGCGTCGCGCGCGCTCGTCGATCCCGATGGGAATCGCGTCGTGCTCGTGCCGCCGGGCCATCAAGGGGTTACGGGCATCGGGGTCGTGCTCGCGGTGCGCGATGCCGCGGCGCACCTTCGCTTCTACACGCACGCGCTCGGGCTCGAGCAAGCGGCGCCGAACGCGTTTCGCTGCGGCAGCTCGCTGTTCGTGGTGCGCGAGGACGCGAGCGCATGCGGCGATGCGTCGCGCGACGGGCTCGGCTACCGCTACACGACGATCCAAGTCTGGGACTGCGACGCCGAGAGCGCGGGTATCCTTGCGCGCGGCGGTGCGGAGGGCGCGCCAGCGATCACGCTCGGCAACACGGCGCGCTTCTCGTTCGTGCGCGACCCCGACGGCAATTGGATCGAGATCTCGCAGCGCGCGTCGCTCACCGGGCCGCTGCCGGCGTGACGCGCGAAACCTAATGGCCGCGCAGCTCGAAGTCGCCGCCGGGCTCGCTGCGCCCGGCTGGCTGTGGATTCCGATCTCGATTGCCGCTGCGCTGGCGCAAAATCTTCGCACCGCCGTGCAGCGCAAGCTGAAGGGGCGCCTCAGCACGAACGGCGCGAACTACACGCGCTTCGTGTTCGGCGTGCCGCTCGCAGCCAGCTACGCCGCGGCGCTCGTGCTCTTCGGCGGCTTCGAGCTCGCGCAGCCGAACGCGCGCTTCCTGCTCGCGGTGACGCTCGGCGGCATCGCACAGATCCTCGGCACCTCGGCGCTGATCGAAGCGATGGCACGCCGCAATTTCGCTGCGGGCATCGCGTTCTCGAAGACCGAGGCCGTGCAGGCGGCGCTGTTCGAGGTGCTCGTGCTCGGCGCCGCGCTCTCCGCGGGCGGCGCGCTCGCGATCGCCATCGCGACCGCGGGCGTGCTCATGATCTCGCTCGCGCGCCCGGGCGAGACGGGCCTGCGTGATCCGGCGCTCTGGCTCGGCGTCGCGTCGGGCGGGCTGTTCGCGATCTCGGCGGTGGGTTTTCGCGCCGCTTCGCTCTCGCTCGCGCATCCGTCGTACCTGATGAGTGCCGCCTACACGTTGCTGTGGGCGCAGGCGCTGCAAACCGTGCTGCTCGGCGGCTGGCTGGCGTTTCGCGAGCCGGGCCAATTGTCCGCGGTGCGCGCGAACTGGCGCGTCGCGAGCCTTGCGGGCCTCACCGGCACGCTCGCGTCCGCGGGCTGGTTCACCGCCATGACGCTCACCGTGGCGGCCTACGTCCGGACGCTCGGCTTGATCGAGCTGCTCTTCACCTTCGCGATCGGGCGCCTCGTGTTCCGCGAGATCCCCGCCGCCCGCGAGCTTGCCGGCGCCGCGCTGCTCGCCGCAGGCATCGCGCTGCTGCTGAACGCGAGCTGAAGCAGCGCTCGTACGCACCCGGGGTCTGACCCCGGTGCGTACGAGCGCTGCCGGGCGGCCCCCGGGCGCGGGCGCGATAGATTGCGCCTTCATGTCGTCTGCGCAGCCGCTGGTGAGCGGGGTCGTCACGTGCTTCAACGAGCAGCGCCACATCCGCGCTTGCCTCGAGAGCCTCGCGTGGTGCGACGAGATCGTCGTGCTCGACTCGTTCTCGAACGACGACACGGCGAAGATCGCGAAGAGCTTTCCCAAGGTTCGCTTCCTCGAGCGCACCTATTACGGCGCCGCGGCCGCGAAGAATTTCGCGCTCGACCAAACCCGCAACGAGTGGGCGTTCATCCTCGATTCGGACGAGCGCTGCACGCCCGAGCTGCGGGCCGAGATCGCGAGCCTGCTCGCCGAGAGCCCCACCCACGGTGCCTACACCGTAAAGCGTCGCTGCTTCTTCCTCGGCCGCGAGATTCGCTTCTCGGGTTGGCGCAACGATCGCGTCGTGCGCTTGATCCGCCGTGGCGCAGCGCGCCACGCGAACGCGCGCGTCCACCCGCGCGTCGTCGTACAAGGCGAGGCGCCGACCCTGAGAAGCCCGCTCGAGCACTTCATGGTCGAGGATTTCCATGAGTACCTGAAGCGGATGGTGAAGTACGGGCATTGGGGCGCGGCGCAGGCGTGGCGCGAGGGCAAGCGCGCCAGATCCGTCGCCGACGTGTTGTTCCGTCCGGCCTGGCGCTTCCTCCGCACCTACGTTTTTCAACTCGGCTTCCTCGACGGCGGCGTCGGCATCGCGTTCTGCCTCTGCCAAGCCTTCGCGACCTACGCGAAGTGGTCGCTGCTCTGGAGCTGGCAGGACGGCGCGGCGCGCGGGCGCACGCCGGAGCTGCCCGAGTTCGACGAGCGCGAGGAGACTTGGCGGGGCGCAGCGCCGGCGGCGGAGTAGCGCCGCTCGGGTCGACGAATGGCAGTGCGCTGGGCATGCTGGGCCCACTCGCCCGCGGTCCCGCGGACTGCGACCGATGAAGAAAATGGATCTCCGCAACGCACTTCTCACGATTCACCAAGGCCTCGTCGAGCGCGACGTCGATCACGCGTTGATCGGTGGCCTCGCGCTCTCCGTTCATGGCGCGGGCCGCGCGACCGTCGACCTCGACTGGCTCGCGGATGGCCTGAGGTCCGATCGCGTCGACGAGTTGATGCTCTCGGAAGGCTATGAGGCGATCCATCGCAACGACAATGTCGGGAACTACCTGTCTCGCGATCCCGTGAAGGGGCGGATCGACTTCCTCTTCGCTCACCGAGAACGTGCCGTGGCCATCCTGCAGCGCGCCAGCGCGTACGAAGTGCTGGGCGAGCGCGTGAGGGTCGCAGACGCGTCGGATCTGATCGGGCTCAAAGTGCAGGCGTACGCGAACGACCCACGCCGCCGCCACGACGACCTGGGCGACATCGCACGCCTCATCCGAAGCGGCAGCGTCGACCTCGTTCGCGTTCGCGATTACTTCCGGCTGTTCGAATACGAAAGCGATCTCGACGAACTCGTGGCAGCGCTCGGAACGTCATGACTCGCCTTCCGCGCGACCTGGAAGAATTTCGCGACGAGGGGTCGTCGCCGGAGGCGAAGGCCAACTTCGCCGCGTCGGACCGGGCGGTCCATGCGTGGGAACGCGCGAACCCGACGTCGCTCGAGAGCACGCTCGACTGGATCGATCAGCTGCGCGCCGCGTTCGGCGATCCCGAGCCGGATCGCACGCCGTGGCGCGGCGACCGATTCCCAATCGGCTGAGCCGCCGCGCCGGGGCGCCGCGCCCGCTCCACTCACGGCGTCTCGACGAGCTTCAGCGCGCGATTTGGGCAATGCCGCACGGCGGCTTCCACTTGCGCGCGCTGCTCCTCGGGTGGCGCCTCTACCAGCAGCGAGGCCTGGGCATACTCCCCCGCGCGCTCGATCACGAGAAACACGTCGGGTGCCTCGTCCATGCACACGCCGTGGCCTTGGCAGAGATCGCGGTCGATTTCGATGCGCATCGTCATGCGGCGCCTCCGAGCTTCCTTCGGCGATAGCGTAAGCGGCAGGGCTCGCTCGTGCGCAGGATCAGCGACGGCATCTCGTCGCGATACGTTTCCGGCGCGTCCGCGAGCGCGAACTCGTAGCGCGCGAGCAGCGCCGCGAAGATCGCCTTCACTTGCAACAGCGCGAACGCGTTGCCTACGCATTTGCGCCGGCCGCCGCCGAACGGGATGTAGGCGAAGACGTTCTCGGGGAACGCGCGCTCGGGATCGAAGCGCTCGGCATCGGGGTAGCTTTCGGGGAGCCGGTGCGCGACGTAGGGTGAGACGACCACGTTCAGGCCGGCTGGGATTGCGACGCCCTTGAACGTGAACTCCCGCTTCACGAGCCGCATCAGGGTGACGAGCGGCGGATGCAGGCGCAGCACCTCGAACACGAAGCGCTCGAGCGCGGGCAGCTCGCGCAGCGCCGTGTGCGCGAGCTCGCCGCCGGGCGCGTACACCGCGTCGAGCTCGCGTACCACGCGCTCTGCATGCGCAGGATGGCGCGCGAGCTCGACGATCGTCCAAGTCGCGGTGTTCGAGCTGGTGTGGAAACCCGCGAACATGATCCAGATGACCATGCCGACGATCTCGTCGTCCGTCAGGCGCCGGCCATCGAGATAGGCGGCCTCCATGAACGACTGCAGCATGTCGGGCGACTGCGCACCGGTGCGGCGGCGTTCCTGAATCACGGCGCCGATCAGATCGACGAGCCGCGCGCGTGCACGATCGCGCTTCTCGAACGCATCCTGCTGGCCATACGGATCGACGATCGACGCGGCCGAGACGGCGTGCTCGAGATCCTGATAGAGCGCCCCGAACTCGTCCGTGAGTTTCGCGCGGAACTCGCTGCCCATCAGGCAGTGCGTCGAGGTCCGCAGCACGAGCTCCTTGAATTCGTCGTAGAAGTCTTTTTCGCCCGCGTCGTCCCAACCCGCGACCCAATCCTCGACTTCACGCGCGATCACCTGCGCGTAGCTCTTCATGCGATCCACGCGCAGCGCGTTCGACTGCATCTTCACTTGCTGGCGTTCGAGCTCGAGCGGCGCGCCGAACTGAATGCCCTCGCCGAACACGGGCACCATGAAGCGATAGGGCTCGGACGCGGAGAGCTGATCGTCCGGCGCGCGAAAGACGGCCTCGTAGGCCTCCGGGCTGCTGAGCAACAGATTGCGCAGGCCGCCGAGCTCGAACTCGGCGAATTCTCCGCACTCGCGATATGCGCGCAGCATGAAATTGGCAGGATGAGTGTTGAACTCTTCGTAGTGACCGAGCTGCGGCTTCGCGCCCGAGACGACGCGCCAAGGCGTCGCGCTCATCGCGTAGCCCTCGGCCGCACGCTCGGGAACTCCGGGTGCCGGAACGCGTCGCCCGGCTTCAGCCGGCCGGACAACAGCTGGAACACGCTCGTCGCCTTCGCTTCGGGGATCGTCTGGTCGGTGAGAAACGGGCGTTTCGCGTACTGCGCTTCGGCCCCGAAGAAGCGCAGCGACAGCGTGCGACGCCGCGCGCCCGCCTTCGTCGCCGCGCCGCCGTGCAGTAGCCCCGGATGGAACACGATCGCATCGCCGGGCTCGACGCCGAACGACACGATCTCGAACGCGCTGCGATTCGCCTCGATGTCCGGCAGCCGCGGCAGCGAGCCGTCGCCGTAGATCGGCGCCGTGTCGTCGGCCGGATCGAAGGCCGAGCCGTCGTACATCGGGCCGAGCTGCGAGCCGCGCACGAACTCGAGCGCGCTCTCGCGCGGCACTGCATCGAACGAGATCCACACCACCGCGATCTGCGCGCCATCGACCGGGAGGTACGAAGAATCCTGGTGCCACGGCGTGCGGCGGGTGTCGCCGCCTTCCTTCAGAAACACCTGTTCGTACATGAACCAAACGTCGGGCGCGCCCCACGCGGCGGCGGCGAGATCTGCCGCGGGCGATTCGTGCACCAATTCGCGATAGATGGGCTGCGCTCTTCGGTTCGCGAGATCCTGATAAAAGCGCCCGTCGCCGCCCGCGTAGGTGTTCGCGCTCGGGCTCGGGTTCGCGAGGCTCCACTCGTAAGCGCGCTGTGCGAGCGAGAGCGCGCTCGCGTCGAACGCACCGCGCACGCACACGACGCCGTCTTCTGCGAAGCGGGCGTGCAGGTTCTGATCGATCTGCATGAGGCGTCTCCTGTTCGCGGCGACACTACATCGCGAGCGAGTCGAGTACGCGGCGTGCCCGGGAGATGCGCGGCGTCTCGCAGTCGGCCTTGAAGCCGCCGAGCAGGTCGCGGATCCGCGCGTGCGCCTCCGCCGCGCCGCCCGTGCGCAGCGCGATCTCGCCGAGCAGAAGCGCCGGGCGCAGCTCCATCCAGCGCGATTCGAAGGAGTGCCAGCCGTCGATCGATTCGAGCAGGAGCTGCTGTGCGCACTCGAGCGTATCGCTGCCCGACGCGAAGATGAGCTCCGCGCGCAGCAGGAGCAGCTGCGGCTCGTGCGCCGCGCGCTCACCGGTTTGCGCCATGATCGCCGCGGCCTGTTCGATCAGCTCCGCGCTGCGTTCGAAGTGGTGCGCGCTGAGCTGCGCCTCCGCGGCAGCGATGTGCATTTGCACGAGGCCGCCGCGCGAGTCGGAGCGCAGCGCGATCGCGAGGCCGCGCTCGACGTCGGCGAGGCCCGCCGTGTCGCCGAGCCGCGTGCGACCCCAGCCGCCGAACACGCGCGCTGCCGCCTCGGGCACGTGGAAGCCGCGGCCCTCGGAGTGCGTGAGGCTGTCGCGCGCGAGCGCCACTGCACGCTCCGCGTCGTCCAGGAAATAGGCGACGATCGACGCGGTCGAGATGTTATGCGCCAGCGTGTAGACATGGCCCAGCTCGTGTGCACGGCGAAGGCCACTCTCTTGCAGCTCGAGCGCGCGTTCGGGCTCGCCGTTCAGCACGAGCGCGATCGAGCGCACCGCAGAGACGAGGGCCTGCGTGTCGATGTCGAAGGCGGTTGCGGGCGGCGGGAGGTGCGCCTCGCGCGCGAGCGCGTCGGCGATCGCGAGGTGCTCGCACGCGAGCGGTACGCGCGCCGAGGTGAGCGCGGCGGCGCCGATGATCGCGTGGCCCGCGACGCACAGCGGCGCGACGCCGAGCGGCTCGGCGGTCCGCAACAACTCCTCCGCCCAGCGGCGCGCGTTCGGGAGGTCGCCGCGCACCTGGTGGAACACCGCGAGCCCGGTGAGCACCGGTAGCCGCGCGGCGCCTTCGCCGACGGCGTCCGCAAGCACCTCGAGGCGCAGCTGGTTCGCAATCGTCTCCGGGCGGTCGTAACCCCTGGCCGCGAGCGAACCGCTCTGAGCGATCCGCAGCAGGGCCTCGCGCTGGTTGCGCTGCGGCGTCTCCGGCTGCACCGCGAGCAGATCCAGCGCGGTCCCGAAGTGATCGATCGCTTCGGCATTCGCGAGCCGCGCGATCGCGAGCCGCCCGGCCTCGGCATAATGCGCGATCGCACGCTCCGGCTCGCCGCCTTCGACGAAGTGGCGCGCGATCACGTAGGGCTCCGCCGCGGCGGTACCGGCGAACTGTTGCGCGAGCACGTTCGCGGCGCGCGCGTGCAGTTCGCGCCGGCGGCGCTTCAGCTGCGAGTCGTACGCCGTCTCCTGCACGAGCACGTGCGCGAACGTGAACGTGCCGCCGTTCGCGGTTTCGCTGCGCACGAGCACACCGGCCGCGACAAGCCGCTCGAGCTCCTCCGCGACCGTGCTCGCGTCGAGGCCCGCGACGGCCGCGACCAACGCGCCTGAGAAATCGCGGTCGAGGATCGCCGCGACCTGTGCGATCTGCTTCGCGGCGCCGAGCCGGTCGAGCTTCGCCATCAGTAGGCCGTGCAGCGTGATCGGCACGCGCATCAGGTCCGCGCGCCCGCTCGGGCCGGGGCGCCAGACCGCGTCGTCCACGATCCCCGCCTCGATCACCGACTGCGTGAGCGCCTGCGCAAACAGCGGCACGCCATTCGCGCGCGTGACCATCTGCTCCACCAGCGTCGCGGGCAGACGCACCTCGCCGGCTTCGAGCGCGACGAGTGCGCGCGTGTCGTCGTCGCTGAGACGGGCGAGCGCGAGACACTGCGTGTGCTCGCCGTGCCGCGCCCAGCGCGAGGAGAAGCTGGGACGGAACGTGCCGATCACCAGCACGGCGAGTGCGGGCGCGCGCGCGATCAGCACGTCGCACAGTTCGAGCGTCGAGCGATCGCACCAGTGCAGGTCTTCGACGACCACGACCAGCGGGCGCTCGCGCTGCGCAGACACGAGCGGCGCGAGGATCGCAGCGAGCGTGCGCTCGCGCTGGAGATCCACGCTCATCGGCGGCAACGGAAAACGCGGCGATTGCGGCAATCCGAGCAGTTTTGCGAGGAACGGAACGCTGCTCTCGGGCGTCACGCCTGGCCAGCCCGCGACCGCCTTCTCGAGCTTGCGGAGCTTTGCCTCCGCCTCGTCCGCGCTCGCGAAGCCGCACTCGCGTTCGAGCTGTTGTATCACTGGATGATACGCGCTGCCGGTGTGGTACTGCGAGCAGCTCAGCTCGATCCAGTCGGGTTCACCGTCGATGCGGTCACGCAACGCGGCGACGAGGCGCGTCTTGCCGATGCCCGCGTCGCCCGAGATCGAGGTCACTTGCCCGCTGCCGGCGCGCGCGCGTTCCCAACAACTGAGTAGCGCCGCGAGCTCTGCGTCTCGTCCGAGGATTTGCACGCCCGCTGCGCCGAGCGGTGAAGCCACGCGGCTCTCTTGCGAACGCAAAACTTCCCGCACGAGCAGCGGGCCGAGGCTCGCGAACTCGCTGCCGCGCAGCTCGTCCGCCGCGAGCTCGCTCTTGACGAGGCGGCGCGTCGCGCGACTGATCACGACGCCGCCGGGCGGCGCGAGCTCTTGCAGGTGCGCGGCGAGGTTGATCGTCTCGCCGAGCGCGAGCGTCTCACGGCGCACGCCGCGCCCGAGCGTGCTCACCACCACCACTCCGCTGTGGATGCCGACGCGCGCCAGAACTTGGGCGCCGCCTCTCGCGGTGCGCGTTCTGCTCGCTGCCGTCAGCTCCGCTTGCAGCTCGAGCGCGGCACGAACGGCGCGCTCGGCGTCGTTCTCGTGCGAGCGCGGAAAGCCGAAGTAGACGAGCACGCCGTCGCCGAGATACTGCGCGACGTGCCCGCCGAACTTGCGCACGACGCGCGTACAGACGGCCTGATAGCTCATCACCACGTCGCGCAGATCCTCGAGCTCGAGGTGATGGCTCAGCTCGGTGGAGCCTTCGAGGTCGCAGAACATCGCGGTGATCTGGCGCCGCTCGTCGGGTGCGCTCGCCTCCGGGCTGGCAGCCGCCCCGCAGTGGCGGCAGAAGCGAGCGCTCGGGGAGAGTGAGCCGCCGCATCCGCTGCAGGCGAGATCGATCTGGGCGCCGCAACTCTCGCAGTAGCGCGCGTCGGGATCGCTCGGGGCGTGGCAACTGGGACAGGCCATCGGGGTGCCGCAGCATACGCTGGACGCCAGGCCGCAGGGTGGAGAGTCGCGTCAGAGCCCGATCTCGTTCTCCAACCAGTCGTTCAGGAAAACGCCCTGCGGATCCCAGCGCCGTCGCACTGCCTTGAACTCTGCCCACTTCGGATAGCTCTGGCGCGGGCTGGCCGTCTGCCAGAAGAGCTTCCCCCAGTGCGGGCGGGCGTCGCTGATCGCGAGCCAACGCTGCTCGAGCTGCTGGAAGAATACCTCCCAGCCGCGCGTCGTCTGCACCGTGACCGCCTCGATATAACAGGTGCGCCGTCCGAAGTTCGGTGCAAGCCAGGCCTCGCTCGCGCCGGTGAAGCGCGCATGCAGCGCGAGGTTCAGCGGGTAGAGCCCCGCCGCCGCGTGCCGATTCACCAGTTCGATCGCCTCGCGCCAAGCGCGCGCGGCGTCTGCCATCGGCACGCCGAACTGCATGTCCCAGTTCTTTGGGTACGCCTTCTGGAAGTGGAAGGCGTCCGACGCGCTCAGGATCTTCACGCCGGCTTGGTTTGCGAGGCCGTTGGCCAGCTTCGAGAGCAGGGGCGTGAGCCCGGGCAAGTTCGCGGCGAGCCAAGGCAGAACCCTCCCGCCGACGATCCATTCGAAGCGCGTGTCGATGTTCTCGAACAGCTCGAGATCCCAAGTCTTGCGATCCGGCGGGTCATCGGTGCGGCTCATCGCGTAGACCCAGATCGTGTCCTGAAACGGCCACCAGAACAGCTCGAGGAATTCGGTGCTGGCCTCGAGATCGCCGAGGCCGTCGATCACATCGGCGACCGGCACGCGTCGCAGGTCGCGGTACACCGTGAAGAGCGGCTCGAGTGCGAGCGTCGCCGAGTAAATCGCGCCGAGCGCGCCGAGCGAGACCTGCGCCGCCGGAAAGTCGGGCTCGCCGCGGCGCACGGTTCTCAGCGCTCCGGTCGCGTCGACGATCTCGAGCGCGACGAGCGAATCCGAGAAGCAGCCGATGTTGCGATTCGTGTGATGCCCGCCAACGGCGAGCACGCCGCCGATCGTCGGGAACGGGAAGAGCGTCGACGACCGGAGCGTCCAGCGGTGCTGGCGCGCGACGCGATCGACCTTGCGGATTTGCGCACCGGCCTCGACGGTGATCTCGCCCTTCTGCCAGTCCGCGCAGAGCACGCGGTCGAGGCGCTTCATCGAGACGATCGTGTCGGGGTTCGGCACGAGCTTCGACCACGAGTATTGGCCGCCCGACGCGCGGATGCGCCTTTGCTGTCCCTCCGGACCGGGCTGGGCGGCAGCTCGGATCGCCCCCTGCAGCTCGGCGAGCGTGCTCGGCCGAACGATCTTCGCGTTCGCGTACTGATTGCGCGCCCAGTTCGACCAGCTGAAGCTCGTCATCGCGCCCTCAGATGTTCGCGCTGTTAGGGACGAGCGAAGGCTTCAGGAAGTCGTAACGGAACATTCGCCCGCTCGCGGCGGCGGCGATCCGCGTCTCTAGCCCGCGCAGCTCCGCGCCGAGCTCGCGAATCGCGGCGTCGGCGCGTTCGTCGCGGCCGAGCGCGTAGCGCCGGTAGTCGCCGAAGCGGTCGTACCGGTAGTGCACGAAGCTGTTGTAACGGAACTGCGTCAGGGCCTCGCGGAGGGGCGGTAGCGTCGAGAGCCAGTCGACGGGGTCGAGCTCGCCGGGCTCCCACGGCGGAGGGCGCCACGCGCCGCTCGGGAAAATCGCGGAGTGGCGGAGCGAGTACGCCTCCGCGTAGTGCTGCGAGGCGTGGAAAGGCCCGGCGATGAACAGCACGTGCGCGAGCAGCTCCGCGAGCTGCGTGCGCGTGTCGAGAGCGCCGCCGGGAACGAGGCCGCGAACCGCGCCGCGGGCGGGATCCTCGAGCTCTTCCGCCCACGCCGCGAGCTGGCGGTCGCCGCGCACCGCGAGCTCGTCCGCATAACAAGCCTCGACCCAGCGCGCCGTGAAGCGCGCGAGCGGGCGGAGCCAGAGCCGCGCATCGTCGCGATAGGGATAGATCCCGGGCGCCTCGGAGACGCCGCGCGCTGCCAGATCCGCCTCGAGCCGGAACGCATGGAACGGCCGCGAGCGGTAGTCCTCTTTCACGAGGCCGCGGGTGTGCTGGAGCGTTCCCGAGAACAGCCGGAAGTAGAGCGTCGGGCGCCGTAACAGATTGCGGCGCTTCGCGTAGAACGCGTAGGCGGCGCGCGCGGCGGGCAGCGTGAAGCGCAGGTGGCCCTCGAGCATTAGACGCACGGGGTGCCGGCGCTCGAGCTGCCGCGCCGTCGCGATGCAGAACGCCTCGAGCGCGACGTGCGCGCGCGAGGTGTGCCCGACCATCACGTGCCAGTTCGCGTCGGTCGCCTCGAAGTGCGCCTTCGCGATGCGCCAGCCGACGCCAGCGTCGGGCGTGTAGACGGGGTTGCGCTCGCCGGGCGCCGCTGGGTTCGGCGGCTGCAGTTGATCGATCTGGATCGCGATCGGTACGAGGCTGCAGCCTGGATGCGAATGGCGAAAGCCCGGCGCTTCGAGAAAGACCGCGACCGGCGCGGCGAGATATTTGTCACGCCAGCGCGAATCGCGCGTGCGCTCGAGCGCCGCGGTCACTCGCGCGTAGTCCACCGCGAACAGCCGCCCCGCGCTCGCCTCGCGAGCGAGGCTCAGCGGCGCTCCGTGCGCGCAGAGCCACGCCTCCGCGCGCGCTACGTCGAACGGAATGCGACTTCTCAGGTGCGCGAGATCTCGCTCTTGTTGGAGCATGAGCGGGTTCGGTCCGGCGATCCGGTAGAACGCGAAGGCGGCATCCGATGCGGCCTTGCCCTCGTCCTCGAACGGCGCGAGGTCGTTGGCGCTGAAGAGCTGGCGATAGCCGCGCAGCTTGTCGCTACGAAACGTGATCCGCAGCCAGGCGAAGAGCAGGCCGCGCGCGATCGAGCGCAGCCACGCCGAGAGGAACGCAGGCAGCATGCCGAGGACCCAGCGCAGGCTGTAGCCCTCGGTGAGGCGCGGCCAGTGAGTTGCCGAGGCGACGGGCGCGAGCAGGTTCTCGCCAGGCATTGCCCAGCGATACTTGCGCCGAGCCTCCGCGAGTGCGTCGCTCGCGAGAAGTTGTTGGGCCGAAGGCAAGGCAGCGCTCCACTGCTGCTTCGCGGCCCCGAAGCGCGTGCAGCATGCCACAGCATGCGCGTCGCCAGCGTGCGTCAGCTCAGCCGATAGTCCGCCGGGTTCACCGCGCGCGTCTGCTGCCAGTACTCGAGCAGCGTGAATGGCCAGTTTTGCGCTACGCGGCCACTCGCGCTCTTGTACCAGCTGCTCACCTTCGCGACGCCCCACACCATGTTCGCATTGCCCTCGTCGATCCAGGCGTTGTAGCGGTCGTGTACGTCCTGCTTGCAGTCGAGCGCGCGCTTGCCGTGTTCGAGCAGCAGGCGGATCGCGTTTGCGATGTAGTGCATCTCGCACTCGGAGAAATAGATGATGCTGCCGTTCACCACGATGTTGGTGTTAGGGCCGTACAGGAAGAAAAAATTCGGAAAGTTCGGAGCGACCAGGCCGAGGTAGGCACGCGCGTTTCCGTCCCACTGCGCGTGCAGGTCGACGCCGCCTCGGCCGAGCACCTGCATCGGCGTCAAGAATTTCGAGGCCTGGAAGCCGGTGGCGTAGATGATTACGTCCGCAGGGCGCTCGCCGCCGTCCTTGGCGACGATGCCGGTGGCGGTGATCTCGCGAATACCGTCGGTAATCAGCCTCACGTTCGGGCGCTTCAATGCCTGACACCACACCCCATTGTCGACGAGGATGCGCTTGCTCGCGGGCGGATAGCTCGGCACCACCTTCGGGATCAGATCGGGGCGATCCGCGAGCTGGTCGCGTAGCGCCTGCGCGAGCAACGCGCGCAACTCTTCGTTGCCCGCGCTCACGCTGTCCGCGCGGCCAGTCCATTCCTTGTCGACGCGCACGCGCGGCAAGAACATGCCGTCGCCCGTGCGCCAGAACAGCCAGAAGCGGTGCCAATGCCCTGCGTGCGGAACGTGCGAGAACAGCCAGCGCTGGCCGGCGGGAATCGCGTCGTGATAGTCGGGCGCGGGCAGCATCCAGTTCGGCGTGCGCTGATAGATGTCGAGCTGCGCGGCTTGCTCCGCGATCACCGGCACGAACTGCGCGGCAGTCGCGCCGGTTCCAATCACTGCGACGCGCTTGCCCTTCAGGTCGACTCGATGGTTCCAGCGCGCTGAGTGCCAGGACGGACCTGCAAACTTCTCCAAGCCCGCGATCTCGGGCAGCTTCGGCTGATTCAGCTGGCCGACGGCGCTGATCAGCGCGTTCGCCTCGATCACTTCTTCCTTGCCGCTCGGCGTGCGCACGCGAATGCGCCACAGCGCGCTGTCCTCCTGCCAAGTGGCCTGAAGCACCTCCGTCCCGAAGCGCACGAACTTGCGCAGGTCGAAACGCTCGGCGCACTCGCGGAAGTACGCGAGCAGGGCAGGCTGGGTGGAATAATGACTCGGCCAGTCGGACTTTTGCGCGAACGAGTAGGAGAAGAACGAGTTCGCGACGTCCACGCGACAGCCGGGATACGAGTTCTCGTACCAGGTGCCGCCCACCTCGTCGTTCTTCTCGAGGATCACGCACGGCACGCCGGCCTGTTGCAGGCGATGCGCCGCGAGCAGGCCCGACATGCCGGCGCCGATGATCGCGACGCGGAACTCGCGGCCCGGCGCGAGCTTCTCCTTGTTCCAGCTGGGCGCGCGCAAGTCGGCGTCGCCGACCGAGAGCTCCTCCTTAACGAGCGGCAGGTAGGGCTCGATGTTCGCCTCCGGCGATATCCACTGCAGGATCGCGCGCAGGAAGTCGTCGCTCGGCGTCTTCGGCGGCGGGCAGCCCGCGTCGCGGTACTTCGCGAGCACGGCGAGCCCGAGCTCGCGCGCCTGCTGCGCCGC
>JANNKN010000511.1:0-2768 GCA_031396315.1 Deltaproteobacteria bacterium | reverse complement strand
CCGGAACGGAGTGCTCGTACCAGAGCCCGCCGCAGCTGCGTTGCTCGCAGCCGCGTTGACCGGGCTCCTGGTCCGGCGAGCCGTCCGAACACGGCGCAGCTCGGCAGACGCGGCCTAGCTCTCGAGCTTTGCCGCGCGCGCGCGGCGAATTCGGAAGCCCGCCTCGGCGAGCAGGCTCGGGATCCTCTGCACGGACGCGAAGTCCTTCCTGCGCTCCGCTTCGGGGAGCGCTTCCCACGGCACCAGCCGCGGATGTCGCCGGCGCGGCTCGTCCTTCGCGCCCTCTCCGAAGACCCAGCCGCGCGCCCGGCGGCTCGCGCACCAACGCTCATGCTCCCGCCGCGCGAGCAGATCGAGCTCGTCCTCGCGAAAGGCGAACGATCCAGCCCCGCGAACCCGGCAGGGTTCCAACTCGCAGCCGATCAGACGCAGCTTCGCGGGGATGTCCGCCGCGGCTTCGCGATTCGATGCCTGGAGATCCTCCGGCAGCTCTTCCCAAGCGCGCAGCGACGGGTTCGTCACAGGCGTCTCGCCTCGCTCGGTGATCGCGTCCCGGCAGTACGCCTCGTGCATGACGCGCGCGACGGCATCGAGTGGCAGCGCGCGCACGCGTCGAAGCCGGTAGACGCGTAAGTCGCCGACATGACTCTTCGCGAGCGGAAGCGTTCCCACGAAGTCGCAGGCGAGACCCGGCACGCTCGAGACGGCGCTGAGTGCCGCGAACGCTTCGCTCGCGAAAATCTCGCCCGGCTCGGCGATCGGCTCGATGCGCGCCGCCAACGTGACGTGGGCGCCGGTGAAGCTGAGCTGACGAACGATCGGCTCGAAATGCGCGAACACGGGCCCGGCGTGAAGCGCCGCGCGCAGATTCAGCGGACGCGCCAATTCCGGCCCGCCACGGTGCGAATCCCACGCCAGTCCGAGCGCAGCCCAATCCGTGCCGCCGATCTCGTCGAGTAGATCGAGCGTGAAGAGGCCAGCCGAGCGCACGTCGTCGAAGACGAAATGCAGCGCGTCGCCCCACGTGCTCACGCCCGTCGGAGCGTGCTGACTGCGCGCGATCAAGCGCGAGATCCGCCCTTTGAATTCGCGCACGAACACGGGGATCAGGGCTTCCGGTAGCCGGCTGTAGCCGACGATGTCCGCAAATAGGATCGCCTTGATTTGCTGGTGGAAGCCGTCGCCCGCCTCGAGCGCGTGCGTACCCGGCGTGGGTGCCTCCGGCGAGGAATCGACGAGCGCTGCGTCGCCGCCGCGCGCCGCCTCGCTCGACTCGAATGTTCCCGACACGCTCACGACTTCCGTCGCGATGCCCCGCTCGCGCCAGAAGCTCACGAAGGCTGCAGTGCCGCCCGGCGCTCCGGGCTGCCCGTCCCACACCGCGAGGGGGGTCAGGTCGAGGTCGAGCGAGCGCGCCGTCAGCCGCGCGAGCCCCGCCATCACTTCGTTCGCATACTCGTAACCGATCGCGCTCGACGGCTCGTGGGGCTCGCCGAGGGTTCGGAGCGAGCGAGCGCCAGCCAGCGCCCGATCGAAACGTTCGATCCACGCAGGCCCGCACGGCGCGACGCTCGATCGCACGAACGCGTCGCGCGTCCAGGGCAGCACCACGTGCGCCGCTCCGCCGCGCGCGCAGAGTTCCTCGATGAATAACAAATCGGCGCCCGCGGCCGCGCTCGAGAAGCCGACGCGCGCCTCGAGCTCCGCGAGCCGCGCGCGCAGCTCGAGCCGGACGCGCTGCTCGGCTCGCGCGGGAAACCGGCTCGCAGTGCGGCCGTGCGCATCCACCATGTGCCCGGAGAACGCGATCAGCCGGAGCGGCGGGAAGCATGCGTCGTAACAACTCGCGGGCTCACCGAGCGCGCGGGCCAGCTCGCGCGCCTCACGCCGAGCCGCACCGAGCGCGTGCAGCGCAGGATCCGGCTGCTCGGCCGCACTGCGGAAGGCAGCTCGCGCTTCCTCGGTTCTGCCGAGCACGACGTGCGCCTTCGCACGATCGAGGAGCACCGAAAGTGCGGCGCGCTGCTGGCCTTGCATGCGACCCAGCCCCTCGAGCGAGCGCTCGGCGAGCTGAACGGCGTCCGCTCGATGGCGCTCGCCGAGGTGCGCGTGCGCCACGGCGGAACGAAGCAGCGCCTGCGGATCTCCCGAATGCGCGCGCTCGGCACGCTCGAATGAATCGAGCGCTGCACGGAGCGCCGCCTCGCGCGCTTCCCCGAACGTTGCGTCCTGCGCTTCCTGCAGGGAGAGGTCACCGCTCAGGCGGAGCACATCCCCCAAATCTGGCGCCGCGAGTGCGACGTCGCCTTCGAGTTCCCGGAGAATCCAGCGGGCCTCGGCCACCGAGCCCAGTCGCGCGAGCGTCTGCGCGAGTGAACGCCGAAGCTCGGGATCGCCTGGGTGGGTGCGCAGAGCGGCGCGCGCCGCCTCGCCTGCCAAGAGGAACTCCCCCGCATCGATCGCAGCGCGGGTAAACGCGCGAGCCACCGGAACCGCCTCCTGCAAGAGGCGGCCTGCCGGGCTCACGGGTGAGTCGTTGGTGCGGCCGGGCGGGGTCGAGCCGTCGCGCAGCCCGTCGCGCCAGAGCGCGTGAAGCTGCTGCGCGCTCACAGCGGGGCGCGCCAAAATTGCGCCCCACTCTGCCGGTAGATCGCGCGCCTGAGGGTTCGGACTCACGACTCCCCTTCGCTTTCCGTGCGAGGGTAGTCAGGATTGTCCGCTACGCGCCCACGCAATGAGGCCCGCTTGCTTCACGGCCTTAGGACAGG
>JANNKN010000501.1:0-2766 GCA_031396315.1 Deltaproteobacteria bacterium | reverse complement strand
GGCGCACAGCGCAGCCGTCGCACGCAGCACGACCCACGCCACGATCTCGGCGCCCTGCTCCGCCGTGCCCAACAACTCGGCCTCGGCACCGCTCAGCACCAGCGCAGACTCCGGCTGGCGCGTCGTCGTGATCAGCGGCGTCTGCGTCACGCCCGCCGCGCGCGCTTCCAGCAAAAACACACCCACGCCGCCGCCCGGTAGCGCGGCCGGCACGAGCATCGCGTCGGCGAGCTCGCCCGCAGGCACCGCGAGCTTCTCGCCGTGCAGCCGAAACTTCGCGCCCGCCCGCTCCGCACGCATGCCGGGATTCGCGGGCTCGCGATGCGGCTCGACGAGCGCCGCAGTGAGGATTGCTTCGCCGCGCGCCGCCCGCGGAAGCCAGCGCTCCTGCTGCGCGGCGCTACCGAACTGCGCGATCGGGAGCGCACCGAGCACGGCCGTCTCCAGCAGCGGAACCGGAGCGACGCTGCGCCCGACTTCTTCGAGAATGCCCGCCATCGCGAGGAAGCTCTGGCCGCCGCCGCCGTAGCTCTCGGGGATCGCGGCGCCGACGAGGCCCGCCTCCGCGAGGCTCTTCCAGAGCGCGCGATCGAAGCGCACGCCGCCAGTCTTCTCGAGCGCGCGCAGCGCTTTCGGCGTCGCGGCGTCACTCAGGATCTTGCGCGCGAGCTCGATGACGGCCTGCTGCTCATCGGAGTATGCGAAATCCATGTCTTTTTGAGCTCCGTTCGCCTGCGGCTCACTGGCGCCCGAGGCGGGCTTGCACCGTTGCTCGCTCGAGGCAGGTAGAACCGTCGGGACCTTGTTAATGCCTTGGAATGCGTGGGAGGCGGAGGCCGAAGAGTGCGATCAGGTCGCGCTGCACTTCGTTCACGCCGCCGCCGAAGGTGAGGATCATCAGGCCGCGATAGAGACTCTCGAGCATGCCCGCGGCGACGGCGCCATACGAGCCGCGCGCGAGGTAGCCCCGCGGACCGAGGATCTCCATCAGCCACTGGAACGAGTCCAGGTAGAACTCGGTGCCGAATACTTTCGTGGCCGAGGCGTCGGCCGGTGAAAGCGTCCCCTTCGAGGCCGACCACGCGACCTTCCAGTTGATCAGGCGCAAGAAATCGAGCCCCGCGTACACCTTCGCGAGATTCACCTGCACCCACTCTTCGTCGATCACGCGGCGCCCGTCGGGCAGCTTCGTCTGCTCGGCATACTCGCGCACCGCCTGATAAGCGCCTTCGAGCACGCCCGAAGAGCAAAGTGTCACGCGTTCGTGGTTGAGCTGGTTCGTGATCAGCTTCCAGCCCTTGTTCTCGCCGCCGACCAGACTCGTCGCGGGCACCCGCACGTCGTCGAAGAACACCTGGTTGATGTTGTGCTCGACCAGCAGCTCGAGCGGGTCGACGCGAATGCCAGGGGTCTTCATGTCGACGAGCAGCATCGAAATGCCCGCGTGCTTCGCGGCACTCGGATCGGTGCGCACCGCCAGCCAGCAATAATCAGCACCGAGCGCGAGGCTCGTCCAAGTCTTCTGACCGTTGATCACGTAATCGTCGCCATCGCGCACCGCGCGCGTTTGCAGCGACGCGAGGTCGGTGCCGGCGTTCGGCTCCGAATAGCCGATGCAAAACTCGAGCTCGCCCGATGAGATTTTCGGCAGGAAGAATGCCTTCTGCGCGTCGGTGCCGTAACGCATGATCGTCGGGCCCACGGTGTTGACGCTCAGCATCGGGACGGGCGCGCCTGCGCGCATCGATTCGTCGAAGAAGATGAAGTGGTCGATCTCGCTCGCACCGCGTCCGCCGAATTCGACGGGCCAGCCAAAACAGAACCAGCCGTCGCGCGCCATCTGCATGCGGATCTTCTTCGTTCCCGGCCCGATGCCGTGCTCGCGCGCGAGCATCTCCCGCACCTCGGGCGTGAGCAGCTTCTCGTAGTAGGCGCGCAGCTCGCGCCGCAGTGCCTCCTGCTCAGGGCTGAGTCCGATGAACATCGCGCGGGTCTCCTGCAAAGCGGGAGACGTGCGATAGCGCGAAGGCAGCCGCGCGTCAGGGGAGCGGCGCTGCGGCGACGGCCTACTTCGGCCCCTGCCCGTCGTCGATCTTGATGACAGTGCCCGTGACGGCCTCGGAGCTCGGCGCCACCAAATACAGCAGGGTGCTGTCCATCAGCGCCGGATCCACGACGCGCCGGCGCGGGAACCCCTTCGTGATGTCACCGATGCGCGAGAGCATGCCGTCCATCATCTCGGACGAAAACGCGCCGGGCGCGATGCCGTTCACGTTGATGTTGTAACCGGCCCATTCGGCCGAGAGCGCCTCCGTCATGCGCACGATGCCCGCCTTGGTGATCGAGTAGAGCGCCGCGCCTCCGCCGCCCTGATAACGGAATGCGCCCATCGACGAGATGTTCACGATGCGGCCCGGCGTCTTCGCCGCGATCAAACGGCGCGCGACCTCGCAGGCCAAGATGTACGGGCCGCGCAAATTGGTGTCGAACACGCGGTTGATCAGCTCGAGCGACTGCTTGGTCGCGTGCTGTGCGTCGGGCACGCCGGCGTTGTTCACGAGAATCGTGACGAGCCCGAGCTTGCGCTCCGCCTCCGCCACCGCGGCGACGATTTGCGCCGGGTCCTGCATGTCGAGCGCGATCGGCTCGGCCACGCCGCCGCTCCCGCGGATCTCCGCGGCGAGCGCATCGAGGCGGTCCTTGCGCCGCGCCGTGATCGCGACGCTCGCGCCAGCGGCAGCGAGCGTCTTGGCGAAGCGCCAACCG
>JANNKN010000491.1:0-7737 GCA_031396315.1 Deltaproteobacteria bacterium | reverse complement strand
CGGCATGCACATCTCGCCGAGCGAGCTCGCGCAGGTGAAGGCGCGCATGCAGCGCGAAGATCTGACCGTGCTCGCGTACCGCTTCGAAGGCGACTCGTTCTGCCGCGCCGAGCGTTTCGCCGCTTATCAGGTCGCGCTGGGCGACCGCTTCGTCGCGCGCGTGTTACCGGACTCTGCTGCGAATCCCGACGCAGCGATGAAGAACCCACACAGCGTCGTCACGCTCCACCTAATCGATCGCGAGGGCGAACCGACGTGCGCCGCGCGCGACGAGATCCTCGGCTTCTTCAAGCAGCGTCTCAGCGCTTAGGGCGGGCTGCTAGCGCGAGCGCGCCGCTCCATCCGCTTCCTGCTTGAGCCACGCACCGAGCCCGCCCACGCACGGGCCGAGCGCAGTGAGCGCATATCGCAGCGTGTCGTTCTGTAGCTGCGGCGCGAAGGCCGCGACCACGATCAGCACGCCGACGCCCATCAGGCCGAATCCCAGTCCACGCATGGCACCTCTCCTCGAAAAAGATTTCGTGAGGTAGAGCACGAAGCGTGCCGTGGCCTCGGTGCGCGAGAACGCGCGACGCGAGCTGCGAAGGGACGTTGCGCGGCACCGGACGCCGAGGCGCGTCACTTCCGCGCGAGTGCTGCGCGGAAGTTGCGCGCGAGCCGCTGGGGCGTGTTGGTCCTAGGCGGAGTGCACTGCGCCGAGGCCGTGGCGCGCCGCGAGCTGCTGCTCGTTGCGCTCGCGCGACTCCGGGCCCTGCAAGCAGCTCCGGAGCATCACGCGCAAGTAGCTCGATTCCACGAGCGCACCGCTGCGCTCGATCTCCGGCAGCATCGCCGCGTGCAGCTTCTGCAGGTTGTACCAGGGCGTCGCCGGATAGACGTGGTGCCCGATGTGATAGTTGATGTTGTTCCAGAAGAAGCTGTTGATGGGATGGCTCGTGATCGTGCGCGTGCCGAGCAGCTGGCCCTGTTCCCACGGCGTTCCATAATGCTCGCCGATGAAGCGCATGCTGTTGAACAGCGTGAACACGTAGGCGGGGATCAGCCAGAGCGCGAGGAAGCGGCCCTGCACGCCGTGGCTCTCGGCGTAGGCGAGCGCGCTGCCGATCACGACGACGCGTGCAAGCAGCTCGAGCGCGTGGATGCGCCACGCGCGCGCGCCGAACTTCTGGAACGGATAGATGAACGTGAACTGCAAGACGGTCAGCACGCCGCCGACGAGCACGTAGGCGTAGAACACCAGGAAATCGAGAAAGCCGCGCTTTCCCATCGTGAAGGCATCCGGATCGCGCGCGCTGCGGTTGTGGCGATGATGTTCGAGATGGTCCTCGCGAAAGCTGACGAACGTGATCACGATCGGAATCGTCGAAACGAACCCGAACCACCAATTCTTCCAGCTCGCGCGAAACAGCACGCCGTGGGAGGCGTCGTGCATGAACGTGACCACGCTCATCCACAAGTATCCCATGCACACATACATCCCGACGCGGAGCGCGGTCGACGCCGTCGTCCACGCCACGAAGCCCGCGAGCCCCAACAACCCGTAGACCAGCAGGATCTTGAGGTTCGGCCGCCAGTCCTGCCGGTAGAGCTCGCGCAGCACGGAGGACGGCAGGCTCTGCGGCCGCGAAGTCTCTTGCACGCCACACCCCTTCGCGCAGATCCGAGCTAAGGGGTGCCGGCTCCGCGGTACGGATAGTGATCGGGTTCGCCGCGCGTTGCCACTAGCGAAGAATCGTAAAAAAGGGGCGGCCGGCGTCGCCCGCCGGCAGGTCCTGCCCCCCGACTCTCCAGGGGTTCGGCTTCCCATTGGTACAAAGGTCCGCACCGGATTGGGCTGCGGGCGCTTCCCGCGCGTCCGCAGAGCGATCGAGGCCGGCACGCCGATTGCTCTGTTGGGCTTCATGGACACACTAAGCAAAACTTGGAAATGGTCGTTGGTCGCTGCCGCAATCGGAGTTCCGCTGACCGTGCTCGCCGTAACGAGCGGACCGAGCATGATGCGGAGTGAGCCCGAGGCGGAGGCTCGCGCCTCGTCGTCGCAAGCTGCGGAGGCTCGGCCCGCGCCCGCGGCGATCGAGGATTGCAATCGATACGCCGCCGAGGCGCGTGACAACAAGCGCATCGTGAAGGATGGCGCGATCGGAGCGGCCGTCGGCGCCGGCGTCGGCGCGGCGGGTGGCGCGATCGCTGATGGTGGCGACGGCGCGGGCAAGGGTGCCGGCATCGGCGCGGTCGTCGGTGTCGTCTCCGGCGCGATCTACGGCCTGACCGAGGAAAACAAGAAGTCGGAGAGCGCGCGCCAGGCCTACGCCGACTGCATCGCGCGCCAAGGCTAGGAGCCTCGGCGATCTCGGCTAGGGGTGAATGCTCACGCCGAAGTAGCGCTGGAAGGCGTCGTAATAGTCGGCGTCGGATTCGAGGGCGCCCATCGCAACCCATTCGTCGTCGCTCATGCGCTGGCGGCCTTCGATCATGCCCGCCGAGCCCCACGAAACGGCGTAGCGGAGCCGCGGTTCGCGAGTGGTGATGGCCTCGTGAACGACCGCGCCAACCTCAAACGGGTCCGTGGCCTGCGCGATCCCGCGCGCGTAGAACTGAAACATGCGCCGATAGGGTGCGGCGTACGCCCCGGTCTGATTCGGGGCATCGACGTTCTTCGCGAAGATCGCCGACTTCGTGACCCCCGGCTCGACGAGCGCGACGCGGATGCCGTGCGGAGCGACCTCTTGGGCGAGGCCCTCGGTCATTCCCTCGAGCGCCCACTTGGACGCGAAGTACGGCTGCTGCCCGATCGCCGCCACGCGGCCCACGACCGACGAGACGTTGACGATCGATCCGCTGCGGCGCGCGCGCATTTGGGGCAGCACCGCCTGGATGCAGCGCACTGCGCCGTAGAGATTCACGTTCATCACGTCGGCGTAGAGGCTGACCGGGCACTCCTCGGTAACGGCGTTGCCGCCGACGCCGGCGTTGTTCACGAGGTTGTCGATGCGCCCCGCGCGCTCGAGGATCTCGCGGAAGCCGCTCCGCACGGATTCATCGTCGCCGACGTCCACCACGGCGAGCTGCACTTCGACCCCGGCCTGCTCGGCCATCGCGCGGAGCTTGGCGGCCTTGTCGAGCGAACGCAGCGTCCCGAAGACGCGCTGACCCCGCTGAGCAAGGGTGACCGCAGTGGCCCGGCCGATACCGGAGTTGGCGCCCGTGACGACGGTGACCTGATCCATGGGGTCGCTGCCTCCCTGATGCCGAGGGGATGAGGGGAGCGAACGTCCCGTCGGCTGACACGTCGGAGATTAGGTTGCCTGGGCTCGCCGTGCGCGCGAAATCCCCGTCACGAGCGTAAGCTGGCGAGCCCATTTTCATGCGAACCCGAGAACGACTCTTCCTTTGCGCAGCCATCGCATGCGCCGGCGTGACGACGCCTTACGCGTCCGCGACGCCGCAGCTTGCATGTCCGCCTAACAGCGAGCCCGCTGCAACGAGCCACTCGACGACTGGCGCCAGAACCGTGACGGCCGACGACATCCCCGTGGCCCACACCCCGCCGGGCGGCTACGGAGACGAGTTCCCTGAGCCAATCCTTGCTGCGTGCACCGAACCGATCGTGAAGGGCGCGCCGGACCTGCGCGGACTCTGGAAGACGCTGCGCGCCGAGCAGGCCGAAGAGTCTTCGTCTCGGGTTTTCTCGATCGTGCGGTTTCTCTTCTGGAAGACGCTGGGCGTCGAGCGGGCCCGCACGCCCGTGCCGGCGGGTCACCCCATCTACTCGTACGTGGAACGCATCGAGCAATGCGGCAACCGAATCGTCGACATCGGGGGCGGCACGATCTCCGACGCGCGTGCCGACGGCAGCGAGCAGAACGGCGTCCACGACGTGTCCGCGTTCGATTTCAAGACGCCGATCGACGTGATCGCCAGCTTCGAGAATGGGGTGTTCGTGTTGCGGCCACCGACCCTCCCCATCGAGATCACCCGCAGACTCGACGCCGATGGCCACATGCTTTGGCATCGCCCGGACCTCGGCGACCGCTTGGTGACGCTCGAGCGCATCGGCGGCGCCTGCGACATGCCGCCCGGCACGGCGTGGGCACGCTGATTTCGTACGCACCGGGGTCAGACCCCGGGTGCGTACGAGGCCAACCACCACCATTGCGCCTCAGCGTTTCAGGTTGCGCGCGAAGAGCGAGAAGAGGCGCTCCCAGTGCCGCTCCGCGGAGGGCTTGTGGTAGATGCCCTCGCGCTGCGGGAAAGCGAAGCCATGCTCGGCGCCCGGGTACCACTCGATGCGGTGGTTTACGCCGGCGGCAGCGAGGATGCGCGCGAGCTCCTCGATCTGCTCCTTCGGAGCCCAGCGATCGATCTCGGCGCAGGCGAGGTAGAGCTCGCCTTTGATGCGCGGAGCGGCGAGGTGCGCGGAATCGGGCGCGTCACTGATTAGGCGCGCGCCATAGATCGAGGCGGCCGCGGCGAAGCGCTCGGGGAATGCCGCAGCGGCGGCGATGACGAACGGACCGCTCATGCAGTAGCCGACCACGCCGACCGAACCGGGTCGCACGGCGGCCTGCGCATCCGCGAACGCGAGGAGCGCCTCCGTATCGTGCACGATCAGCGTGTTCGAGAGATGGCTCATCATCTCGAACATCCGCTTCATGCCGGCCTCGGTGCGCTCCATCGTGAACTCGCGCGTTCGCCGGTAGTACAGATTCGGCAGCGCCACCCAATAACCCACGGCCGCGATGCGGCGCGCCATGTCGTGGAGCTCTTCGCGCTTCCCGGGTGCGTCCATGTAAAAGAACACGGGCGGGAAGGGGCCACCTTCCTCCGGGTGCGTGACGAACGTGTTCATCTCGCCGTCGCGCGTTTGGACGTTGAGCTCGTGCTCGATCATCGCGTCTCCTTGTGGCTCCTCGCGCAGCAGCTCAATCGCGCGCGAGGTAGGACTCCAGCGCGTCGTAGCCACGCCGGTCGATCCGATCCATCCGCGCATCGAGCGGTGGGTGCGTCTTGTAGAGCTGCGCCAGCGCCGCGGATTCGTCACCGAGCGCAGTCATCTTCTGCAGCACGGCGTACAGGGCGAGGGGGTTCATGCCTGCACGCGCGAGGTAGATCTCGGCGGCTTCGTCGGAGCGATACTCGGCCTCGCGGTCGAGCGAAGTCAGCATGATGGCCGCACCGTGCTCCTCGGCGTAGCGGTGCGCGTAGCCTGCGGCGGCGTTGTTCACGCTGGCATTCAAGTCCTTTAACGCCAGGTCCTTGCCGTAGGTCGCCATTTCTTGCTGGTGAATCACGTTGTAGTGATCGCTCTGCACGCAATGGCTGATCTCGTGACCCAGTACGGCCGCAACCTCGCTGTCGGAGGACAGCAGCTCGTATAGGCCGCGCGTGACGAGGATGAAGCCGCCCGGCGCTGCGAAGGCGTTGACCTCGGGCGCGTCGATCACGCCGAAGGTCCAGGGCAAATCGGCGCGGCTCGTCTGCGAAGCGACCCAGCGCCCGATCCGATTGATGCGCTGCTGTGCCGCGGCGTCCTTCCACAACGGCCGGGCGCCGAGGATGCGGCCCGCGATCTCCGGGCCGAGCGCGCGTTCCTCTGCGGCGACTTGCTCGTTGGATTTGGGAACCGCGTCGATGGCATTTCCCAATCGTCCGGTGGGCAAGCCGAACGAGCCGAGCAGGCCTCCGACGGCCCTCGCGGCCGAGGACGCCGCCTCCGTGGACGTCCCGCCCGGCGCGCCCGAGCTCACGGCGGGCCGGGCCTCGCGGTCATAGTCGACGACCGTCGCAGAACGACCCTGCTTGGCCGCGTAGGCCGCGGCCGCTGCCGCGTCGACCCGGTTGCCAATCATCGCATTCAACTGGGCCGCGTCGAACGATGCGGACTTCAGGTCGCTCTCGTCGATGCCACGCACGCCGGCGGTCTCGGTGACGCGGCCGACGCCGGCCTTGTGCTGCGTCAACGCGCGCAGGTTGGCGTCGGCATCTTCTTGGCCGGCATACGCGATGCGCACGTCATTGACGCGAACGAAGCCGGCCGCGCCCGACGGCGCCTTCACCGCATACCAAAGCCCCTGCTGCGCGGAGACTTCTACCTGCGTGTCGCGCTTCAGCTTCGCGACGCGGGCTGCGTCGAGCTTCGGATCGGCATACACGTCGATGCTGCGCTTCTGCACGACGGCGGACAGAGGCGCGGCATTGCTGCTCCCTGCCAGTAACACCACCCCGACAAGCGCGACGAGAAATGCGCGCATCACGATCCTCCCGATGCAAAGTCCGATTCGATGGCAACGCCGTCCCGCCGAGCCAACGGCGATTCGTTCGACGACGCCAGCAGCTGCCCGAGCAGCTCACGCAGGCGCCGGCGCTCTTCCAAGTCGTTCGCGCCGGCAGGCTCGATCTCAGCACAGGCGAACGCCAGGCGCACGGTTCCGTCATCGGGAAGACGCGCGTCGAGCTCGGCCAGCTGACGTTCGAGCCTCGCGAGATCTCGCATTGCGGTCGCGCGCGCCGCGGCCTCGCTCTCGCCGCGCCAGACGAGCAGCATGAGATCGCTCAGCGTCCCGTGCAGCCAGCTCTTGCGTTCCACGACGCCCTCGAGCATCACCGCATCGCTGCCCGCATACAGGAAGCGACGCAGCCGGCGGTTGTACTCGCGCTCTCGCCGGGCCGTGGCCGCCTCGTCGAGGCCGGGATCCGGGGCGAAGCGCAGCCGCGCGACGGCGAGCCAGCGATCGCGGGCGGGATCGAATTCGCGCAGGTAGTCGCCGTCGCCGATCGCTCGCCCGCGCTGCACGCCCGCGTACATCCGGCACAGCCCGAAGACGAGGCTCACGAAAGCCACGCTCGCGAAGACATCGAAGAAGAACCCCAGGAAGGTGACGCCGACGAAGGCGGACCCGAGCAGCGCCAGGTTGATCGCGACGAACACCGAGTCGATGTCCGGCGCTGGCTCGCCGCGATAGAACGCGAACGTCGTGAAGATCACGAGCACAGTGGAGAGGACGTACTTCAACCAAGCGGGCGGCGAACGGATCGCGCTGCCAGCGATCAGCGCCTCGGTCGCTTCGCCCATTACTTCCACGCCCGGCATCACCGGGTCGACGGGTGTGGGCTTGGCGTCGTTCAGGCCCGCTGCGGTGTAGCCGACCAGCACCACGCGGTTCTCCAGCTCCGGCGGCGGCGCCCGCTCGTCGCGGCAGACGGCGCCCGTCCCTAACAGCAGGTCGGCGGCGCTGATCCGAGGCAGTCGGGTCGCCCGGCGCCAGTTCGGCCGGACCGTGGAGGGGATGCCAAGGGGCGACCGCCCGCCATCGACCATCGCCAGCCGCAACGGCAGCGAGGGAATGGCCCAGTCCCCGGCCTGCTCGCGCAGGCGAATGTCGCGCAGGACGCCGTCCTCGCTGCGCGTCACGTTCGCGATCGCGCTGTACCGAGCCAACGCCGCGCCATAGGGCAGCAGCAGCGCGACCCTCGGGTCGTCGCGCGGATCCGAGGTCAACGCGAACGCAGCGGGCGCCCGCGAGACGTGCAGCGGCGAGGCCGCATCGTAGTCGCGGTGCAGCCGCGCAGACGAGAACACGAACCGGCCGCCGCCGCCGCTGGCCATCGCCTCCAGGATTCCGTCGCCGAGCGGGTCGTCCTGCGAGGGATCGGCGAACAGCACGTCGTATCCGACCGCACGCACGCCCGCGCGGTCCAGCTGGTCGAGCAAGTCCGCGTGCCGCGCGCGGCTCCACG
>JANNKN010000482.1:0-1515 GCA_031396315.1 Deltaproteobacteria bacterium | reverse complement strand
AAGCGTTCTTCGTTGTAGGCCGGAATCACGATCGACAGCTTCTGCGCACTCACGCCAGCTCTCCTGGCGGCCTTGATAACAAGTGTCGCTCGACGCGCAGCAGCTCTTCCCGCGTGTTGATGCCGATCGACTCGATCTCCGCGTTCACCGCAAACGTCTGTACGGCGCCGCGCCCGCGCAGCCAGGCGAGGAACGGCAGGAAGTTGCGCTCGCCGGTGCCCGAGCCGCGCGCGGCGTCGTCCGCGTCGAACGCGGGTAGCAGCTCGAAGAACGCGCGCTGTGAGAGTGCGAACAGCCCCATGTCGCCTTCCCCGCGCGCCGGCATCGCGTCGCCTTCACGCGCTTGCAGGATGCGCGCGATGCGGCCTTCCGCGTCGCGCACGAGATGGATGTACGGCGCATCGCGCGCGACGGTCGGCATCACCACCGCGACGTCGCTCTTCGCTTCGTCGCAGGCGCGTGCGAGGCGCGCCGCGGTGTCCGCGCTCACCGCGACCTGATCGCACCAGGTGATCCAGACCCAGCTCGGGAGTACGCCCGCGGCGCGAAGTGCGGGCTCGGCGAGCCGGATCGCGTCGAGCATGCCGGTGGCGCGCGCTTGCACGACGACGTCGTGCGCGAGCCGACAGCGCGCGAGCTGCGCGCGCACGGCGCTCTCGGCCGCAGAGCTCGCGATCACGACGACGCGCTCGATGTAGGGAGCGTGGCGATCGATCAGCCAATCGAGCATCGCGCGGCCGGCGACGCGCGTGAGTGCCTTCGGGAGATCGCTGCCGAGGCGCGTGCCCGCGCCCGCCGCGGGAATCACGAGCGCGCGCGTCACGGCGCGAGCCCGAGCGCATCGGCGAGCGCAAGGAGATCTGCGTACGCGCCGAGCACGCGCGGATCGCGCGGAAGACCCGCCGCCGCATCGGGCTTGCCGCGCACGAGCGCCACGTGCGCGCCCGCCGCGAGCGCCGCCGTCACCCCCGACGCGCTGTCCTCTACGACTAACGCTCGCTCGGGCGCGACCGCGCAGCGCGCGAGTACCGCGGCGTACACGTCCGGCGCAGGCTTGCCGCGCGTCACGTCCTCCGCGGCGACCACCGTCTCGAAAGCCGCGCGTGCACCGGTGCGCGCCAATAACAGCTCCGCGGTCTCGCGCGAGGCGCCCGTGCCCACGGCGAGCCGAGCCGCGCTCGCGAAGCGCACGAGCGCGGCAGGCGTGTCGTCGAACACCACCGGCGCGGTGACCAAGTGATGGCGCGCGCGCTCCTGCTTGAAGCGCACGCTCGCATCGAGGTCTCCGCCGAGGCCCGTGCGCGCGAGCTGCTCGGCCACCACGTCGCGCGTGCGTCGCCCGGCAAGCTGCGGATACGGCGGCGCACCGAGCACGCCGAGCCGCTGCCAGGTTTCTTCGTAGGCGCGCGCGTGGCAGGTGTCGCTTCCGACGAGCACGCCGTCGAGATCGAAGATCACGAGCGCGAACGGCGGCGTCATGCGCCGCAGAGCCGGCCCGTAATCAACGCGCCCAAG